>JBDTWT010000014.1:0-16536 GCA_040006555.1 Chloroflexota bacterium | reverse complement strand
GTCGCCTCGAACACGCCGTCCGCGCCGAGCTCTCCCTCGACCACCGCGCCGCTGCCCTCGCGGAACGAGCGCGTCGGGGCAACGGTCGAGTGGACCGGGATGCTTCCCTCGCCGTCGGTCAGCACGAAGCGCAGGTCGGTGGCCGGGCCGGAGACGCTCCCCGGCGCGACCTGGCCGCCGAGCCGGACCGTCTCACCGACCGCCGCCTCGCCCCGCGCGAGGAGCTCGGTCGGCGTGAGGTAGTACGTCAGCGCGCCGCCGATGCTGCTGAACGCCAGGTAGCCGATGACGACCAGCACCACCGCCACGAGCACGACGATGCCCCATGGGCGTCGCCGCGGCGGCAGCATCGGCTGCGTCGGGGCCGCGACGGTCATGTGGCCCGGTCGTCATCGCGCCCGGACGCGCGAAGCCGCCGCCAGAGCGCCAGGGTGTAGAGCCCGAGGCCGCCGAAGATAACGCCGTAGGCCGCGACCACGAACCCGACGTCGCTCATCGGGCCACCTCGCCCGTCGTGACGATCGGCCGGGCGGCGACGAGCCGATCGATCCGCGCGCGCTCCTCGCGCTCGAGCTCGAGCTCCGCGAGCTGGTATCGGCGGATCACGAGGTACGCCCATGCCAGGGTGAGGGCGGCGACCATGCCGAGCAGCGTGCCCACGAAGGCCATGGGCGCGGCCGGGTTCAGCAAGCGGTCCGGCGACGCGATGGTCGCAGTCTGATGCAGGCCACGCCACCACTCGACGCTGAAGTGGACGATCGGGATGTCGACCGCGGCAACGATCCCGACGATCGCGGCGCGCGTCGCCCGGCGCTCGGGGTCATCGGTGAGGCGCCGGAGGAGCAGGTAGCCGACGTAGAGCGCCAGCAGGAGCGCCGTGGTGGTGAGGCGCGGGTCCTCCCACTGCCAGTAGACACCCCACACGGGGCGGCCCCACATCATCCCGCCCCAGATGGCGAAGGCCGTGAAGATAACCCCGATCTCGGCGCCGGCCACCGCCATGGAGTCGAAGCGGAGGTCGCGCTTCCAGAGCCAGCCGATGCCGGCGAGCGCCGTGACGCCGAAGGACAGGTAGGCGAGCCAGGCCGATGCGACGTGCGGGTACATGATCCGCTGCGCGTCGCCCTGGTTCAGGTCGGCCGGAACGACGGCGAGGGCAACGTAGGTCGCCACCGCGACGGCCGCGAGCGCAGACAGCCCCAGGATCCGGGTCTTCATCAGTCCTCGAGGAGGTAGCCGTAGGTCGCCGCGCCCGCGACGATCATCACGACGTCGAAGGCGAGCATGAGCTGGAGCCACGCGGCGACCTCGCCGAAGGGATCCCCGGCCAGCGCCGCCGACGTGGCCTTCACGGCGCCGAGGAGGAGCGGGGCGAGGACGGGCAGCATGAGCAGCGGCAGCATGACCTCGCGCGCCCGGAGGCGAACCGTGACGCCCGCGTAGAAGGTGCCGACCGCCGCGACGCCGAGCGCGCCGAGGACGACCGTGGCGAGCAGCGGTGCCCAGGCGCTCGCGACGTCGACCGCGAAGAGGACCCCGACCGCGCCGAGGACGAGGAGCGCCAGGAGGAGCATCGCCGCGAAGCCGGCGAGCGCCTTGCCGGCGTAGATCGCGCGTCGCCCGACCGGGTACAGCGCGAGCTGCTCGAGCGCGCCGTCGTCGGTCTCCAGCAGGTGGAGCCTGCTCATCGCCAGGATGCCGGCGAACACGACCGCCAGCCACAGCAGCCCCGGGGCGGCCGCCGCCAGCCGGGCTGAGTCCGGACCGAGCGCGAATCCGAAGAGGAGGAGCACGACCGCGGCGAAGAAGAGCGTGCTGACTGTCGCGTGCCGCCCGCGCAGCTCGGACAGGGCATCCTTGCGGCAGATGGCGAGGGCGACTGCCGCCTCGCTCCGCAGCGCGCTCACGGCGCGACCGCCCGCGTCGAGTGGCGCCGCGCGACCGGGAGGCTCGGAGCGACGCTCGTCGCGCCGCTGCCCTCGACACGCACCACGACGCCCCGCTCGAGCAGCACCGCACCATCGAGCAGCGGCCCGAGCCGGTCGGTCGCATGAGACGCGACGAGCACCGTCACGCCGACCTCGCGCCAGGCGGCCAGCAGCTGATCGACGAGCTGAAGGCCCTCGGCGTCGAGCGCGGCGTACGGCTCGTCGAGCAGCACGAGCGATGCGCTGCCGAGCAGGATCCGCCCGAGGGCGAGGCGCTTGCGCATGCCCGCGGAGAAGTCTCGAACGCGGTCCCCGGCGCGCTCCGCGAGCCCGACGTCGGCGAGTGCGCGCTCGACGCGCTGGGCGGCATCGGGCGTCGCGAGCATGGCGGCCGCGAACTGGAGGTTCTCCCGGGCGGTGAGGTCGTCATACAGACCGGTCGCGTGGGACACGTACGCGACCCGGGCGCGCACCAAGTGGGCCTCGCGATCGACGTCGAGGCCGTCCACCTCGGCGCGGCCGTACGAGGGCCGGATCGCCGTCGCGAGCAGGCGCAGCAGCGTCGTCTTGCCCGCCCCGTTCGGCCCAAGCAGCGCGATCGTCCGCCCGGCCTCGACGTTGAGCGAGACGCCGGCGAGCGCCGCGCTCCCCGCGAACAGCCGAGCGAGGTCGGTCGTCGCGACGGCGGGCGGGCGTGAATCGGGTGCCCCGAGGGAGCGGGGCGACACGTAGATCGTGGTCTGTGGCATGCTCGACTGCGGAGCGGGAAATGGTGGGCCACCGCACTATGCGTGCGCCGAGAATGAGCGTCAAATGAGCCCGGCCCGGCGGGGCCCGTCGTAACCGGGGACGTATCTACCGCAGGGAGCCAAGGCGATCTCGCCATCCGGCGGGGGCCGGCGCCATTCCAAGGAGCCACACCGGATGAATCGGCAACGATCCACTCTCCTCCTCGCCATCCTCGCGTCGCTCGTCGTCCTCCTGGCCGCGTGCAGCAGCCAGTCGGCGTCCCAGACCGAAGAGCCGGCCGCCGAGAGCACCCCGGCCGCCGAGGCGGCGACCGAGGAGCCGACGGCCGAGCCCGCGGCCGACGCCGACGCCGAGGTGCGGATCGTCAACTCCGTCTTCCAGCCCGGAGATCTGACGATCAGCGTCGGGGACGAGGTCCTCTTCACCAACGACGACACCTTCGCGCACACGGTCACCGAGGGAACCGACGGCGATGCCGTCGAGGATCCGATCGTCGACGACGAGATCACCGGGCGCGGCGAGGTGCGGGTCACGTTCGACGAGGCCGGCACCTACGACATCACCTGCGAGATCCACCCGTCGATGCAGATGACGATCACCGTCGAGGGCTGACCGGATCGGTTGATGCCCCCGGGGGGCGGTGCTAGGGTTCGCGTCCTGATGGACGCCGGACTCTCGAACACACCCCCGGGCGCGCCCCGATCGCGGGCCGCGCGACGCGCGGAGGCGCTGCGCGCCGAGTCGCCCGCCACCGATGCCCTGAACGTCCTCGGGCACAAGTGGGTCCTGCGCATCATTCGCCAGCTCGGCGAGCGCACCCAGCGCTTCTGCGAGCTCCAGGACGCGCTGGGCGGAGCCAATTCCGCGACGCTCTCGCAGCGGCTGAAGCTCCTGGAGGACGAGGGGCTCGTCGAGCGCCGCGCAATCAGCGCCATGCCGCCGTGGGTCGAGTACTCGCTCACGACCAAGGGCAGCGACCTGCGCGGTGCGATCGCGGCCGTCGACCGCTGGGCTGAGCGCTGGGCGGTCCGGCAATGAGCCATCCGGTCGCCGAGGAGGCGCCGGCGGTCCACGATGACGCTCTGAACATCCTCCGCGCCGGAGTCGCCGAGGGAGCCGATCCGGAGGAGGCCGCGCAGCGCGCGGTGGAGGTTCTCCACGACCGCTTCCCGCACTACGACTGGGTCGGCATCTACTGGGTCGACGGCTCGGACCTCGTGCTCGGCCCGTGGGTCGGCCCGGAGGCGACCGAGCACACCCGAATTCCGATCGGCAGCGGTATCTGCGGCGCGGCCGCCGCGTCCGGCCGGACCGAGGTCATCGCGGATGTCGACGCGGATCCTCGCTACCTCGCCTGCTTCGCGAGCACGAAGAGCGAGATCGTGGTGCCGATCTTCGCCGACGGCGGCGTGGTCGGCGAGATCGACATCGACGGCTCGGACCCCAACGCTTTCGACGAGGCCGACGCGCGGTTCCTCGAGGAGGTCGCCGCGCTCCTCGCACCGCTGCGACCGCGCACGTAACCGCGCGCGTACGGCATCGGTGAGATGTCAGACGAACCGGGCCCATTCGAGAAGGTCTACGACGCGCACGTCCTCGGGATCTATCGCTTCATCTACGCCCGCGTCGGCAACCATCCGGACGCAGAGGACCTGACCGCCCAGGTCTTCGTGCGCGCGGTCGAGCTGCTCGACCTCAACCGCGACCCGGGGCAGATCGCCGCATGGCTCTATCGCGTCGCGCAGAACTCGACCGCGGACTACTGGCGAGCCTTCTACCGGCTGCCGCTGGTCGGCGCCGATTACGTGGCCCCCGGCTGGGAGCCGGCCGATGACTCGGCTCGGCAGGCGGCCGAGCCCGAATCCGGCGCGGCCGCCCGCGTCGACGGGCTCATGCGCCGTCTCCCGGAGCATTACCGGCGCGTGCTAGAGCTTCGCTTCCTCGAGCGGCTGAGCGTCGCCGAGACGGCCAGCGCGATGGGGATCAGCAACGGGAACGCCCGGGTGCTCCAGTACCGGGCACTGCGGCGAGCCGCACTGATCGAGGAGGGCGCCGATGGCTGACGAGGATCACCCCACCGGCGACGCCGCCGAGCGCTTCGAACGCTACCTCTCCGCGCTCCTCGGCACCGGACGCCCGTCACCGGACTCCGTCGCCGATGCCGACGAGGCGGAGATGGCGCGCATGGCGGCCGAGCTCGCCGCCGCGGGTCGAACGCTGGCTGGGGCCGACCCCGATCCGGCGTTCATCGAGCAGCTCCGGCGTCGCGTGCGGCAGGCGGACGTGGCGATGGCCGCCGTGCGCACCGGCCCGCCGGTTCGCGAGCGGGCGCAGCCGTCCGGTACCGGCCGATGGCGCCTCTCCCGCCGTGAGCTGCTCCAGGCGGGGCTCGGAGCAGCTGGGGGCCTCGCGGCCGGCGCCGTGGGGGCATCGCTCCTCGGCGAGTCAAGGCGCGCGCCGATCGGCGCCGACGACGCCGCGCTCGTGTCCGGCGAGGGATTCTGGGTCCAGGTCGCGCGTGTCGAGGACGTCCCGCCGGGAGCGGCGGTCCGCTTCAGCACGGCCGCGTTCGACGGCTTCGTGGTGAACGACGGGGGGACGGTGCGCGCCCTGTCATCGGTCTGCACGCACATGGGCTGCACGCTGCATTTCCGGCCCGACTGGTCCGACCTGCGCTGCCCGTGCCACGGGGCGAGCTTCGACCTCGCCGGGCGCCTGGCCAACGGGCGGACCGCGTGGAGGTCGTCGGGTGCCTACCGCGGCGACGCGGAGGCCTACCCGGTCGAGCTCCCGGACCTCGTGCGGCCGCGCATCAACGTCGAGGACGGCGCCATCTTCGTGTGGACGGCGCAGGCCTGAGCCGAAGCTAGAAGATGACCTCGAACAGGTAGCCGACGACGTAGGGCACCGCGAGGACGACGAGGATCAGCGCGAGCACCAGCCCGGCGTAGAGGAAGAGCGAGAGGTCGGGCGGTCCAGGCCGCTCCGGCGGCGGCGTGAGGCGCCTGGGCAGGTGCGAGGGCCTCCTGGGCTTTCTGTGGACGTACTTGTGCGGCTGCGACACGTCGGGAAGGCGGAAGCGGCTGTCCGACACGGTGGCTACTCGTAGACCTCGGGGTTGATCGGCGTCGGCAGGCGCTCGCCACGGACGCCGGCGAGGAGGTTCGCGGCCGCCATCGCCGCCATCTTCCCGCGCGTCACGCGGCTCGCTGACGCGATGTGCGGCACGACGATGCAATTCGGCAACTGCACGAGCGGGTGCGAGGCCGGGAGCGGCTCGGGGTCGGTCACGTCGAGCCCCGCCGCGAAGATCTCGCCCTCGCGCAGCGCCGCCTCCAGGGCATCGGTGTCCACGACCGGGCCGCGCGAGGTGTTCACCAGCACCGCCGTCTGCTTCATGGCGCGCAGCGCATCGGCGTCGATCAGGTGCTGCGTCTCGTCGGTCAGGTTGACGTGGAGGGTGACGAAGTCCGACTCCCGCAGCAGCTCGTCCATCTCCACGCGACGCGCGCCGAGCTCGGCCTCCTCCTCCGGCGTCGCGGGGTGCACGTCCTGGTACAGGATGCGCATGCCGAATCCCCGTCCGCGGCGCGCCATCTCGCGGCCGATGCGCCCGAAGCCGACGATCCCGAGCGTGGCGCCGTGCACGTCGACGCCCATGAGCAGCATGGGACCCCACGTCCGCCAGTGCCCTGCGCGGACGTAGTCGACGCCCTCCGGGATTCGGCGCGCGGCCGACATGAGCAGCGCGAACGCGAGGTCGGCCGTCGTCTCGGTCAGGACGCCCGGGGTGTTGCCCACCGGGGTGCGGCGACGGGTGCACGCCGCCACGTCGACGTTGTCGAAGCCGACCGCGAAATTGCTCACCACCTTGAGCTGCGGCCCGGCTGCATCGAGCAGCTCGTCGTCGACACGATCGGTGAGCAGCGAGAGCAGGCCGTCGACGCCCGCGACGCGGCGGAGCAGCTCGTCCCTCGGCGGCGGCAGCTCATCGGTCCAGAGGTCGACGTCGCACGCCTCGCGGACCGGGTCGAGGCCCTCGTCGGGAATGATGCGGGTGACGAGGACGCGCGGCTTCGTCAACGAGCGCTGCCGGCGGTGACCAGCTCGCCGGTGCGCGCGAGCTTCGCGAGCGACTCGCCGATGCGATCGATGGCGCGGGAGATGTTCTCCCGGGAATTTGCATAGCTGAACCGGACATAGCCCTCGCCGTGGATACCGAACGCGGTGCCGGCGAGGCCGCACACGCCGGCGTCGTACAGCAGGTGATCGGCGATCTCGTTGCTCGAGCGGCCGAACGAGGTGAGGTTCGGGAAGGCATAGAAGGCGCCGTGCGGCTGCACGCAGCCGACGCCCGGAATGGCGTTCAGCCCGTCGACGATGAGCGAGCGGCGCGCGATGAACTCGGCACGCATCGCATCGGCATCGTCCTGCGGGCCGTTGAGCGCCTCGACCGCGCCCGCCTGCGCGAAGGCGTTCGTGCACGACACGCTGTTGATTACGAGGGTGGTGAAGGCCGGCGCGAGCGCCACCGGCACGACGCCGTAGCCCAGCCGCCAGCCGGTCATCGCGAACGTCTTCGAGAACCCGTCGAGCGTGATCGTCCGGTCGGCCATCCCCGGCAGCGTCGCGATCGACAGCGGCTCGTCCTCGTACTGGAGGCGTCCGTAGATCTCGTCGGCGAGGACGACGACGTCGTGCGCGACCGCGAGCTCCGCGAGGCGCCGGATGTCATCGGCGGTGAGGATGGAGCCGGTCGGGTTGTGCGGGGAGTTCAGCACCAGCATCCGCGTGCGCGACGTGACGAGCGAGGCGACCTCGTCCACGTCCATGCGGAAGTCGTTCGCCTCACGCAGCGGCGCGGCGACCGGGGTGCCGCCGACGTAGCGGGCCATGCTCTCGTAGATCGGGAAGCCGGGGTTGGGGTAGATCACCTCGTCGCCGTCGTCGACGAGCGCGAGCATCGCGTAGAACATGATCGGCTTCGCGCCGGGGGTGACGATCACCTGTCCCGGGGTCGCGTCGATCCCCTTTCGTCGCCGGACATCCGCCGCGATCGCCTCCCGCAGCGCGGGGATCCCGGCCGCGGGCGTGTAGTGCGTGGCGCCCTCGTCGAGCAGCGCCCGAGCCGCGGCCTCGGAGACGTGGCGTGGAGTGTCGAAGTCGGGCTCGCCGAGCTCGAGGTGGATGACGTCCCGACCGGTCGCCTCGAGCGCGCGGGCGCGCGCCGCCGCCTCGAAGGCCGTCTCGGTCCCGATGCGCTCCATGCGCCTGGCGAGTCTCACGCGGATGGTCCTCCTCCTCAGGTGGCCAAGTGTACCGATGCGAGGGCGGCCGGTCGGGCCTGTGGGTTGCTATACTTTCCGAAGCGTCAGACACATCAATGCGCCACGCGGCGCGCCAGGAGAGCTATTCACCAATGACGATGTCCGAGACCTCTCGACAATCGATCCCCATGACCGGCGTGCCGGCTGCAGAGCCGCTCGTGTCGGTGACCGATGCCGCGTCGCGCAAGGTGCTCGAGCTGCGAGCGCGTGAAGGCAAGGCCGATGCCCGCCTCCGCCTGTTCGTCAAGGCCGGGGGTTGCTCCGGCTTCAGCTACGGCCTCGCCTTCGACGACAAGCTCAACGATGACGACATGGTCGAGGACCATTCCGGCGTTCCCGTCGTCATCGACCAGTTCAGCCAGCAGCACGTGGCCGGCGCGGAGATCGACTACGTCGACTCGCTGATGGGCTCCGGCTTCGCGATCAACAATCCGAATGCGGTCAGCAGCTGCGCGTGCGGCTCCTCCTTCAACACCGATGGATCGCCGGCCAAGGCCGGCGGCTGCGCGCACTAGCCCCTCCGTGACGACGAGAAGCCCCGGCACCGCCGGGGCTTCTTCCTTTCTCAGCCGGGCGCACCCAGCGCGAAGAGCGCGCGCCCGCCGCTGAGCCCCTTGAGCTCGTGGGTGCCGCGGTCGAGGAAGGCCAGCGAGGAGCCGTCCAGCAGCTCCCGCGTGGTGGCCGACACGAGCACCTCGCCCGGACTCGCCAGCGCCCCGATGCGAGCCGCGGTGTGAACCGCGAGTCCTCGGACGTCGCCGGTGAGCAGCTCGATCTCCCCAGTGTGGACCCCGACGCGGACCTCGATTCCAAGTTGCGAGACTTTGGCGGCGATGGCGCCGCCGCACCGCACCGCTCGCTCCGCGCCGTCGAACACCGCCAGGACGCCGTCGCCGGTCGTCTTGACCTCTCGGCCGCGGAACCGGTCGAGCTCCTGGTGGACGGTCTCGTAATGCCGCCCGAGCAGATCACGCCAGGCGGCGGCGCCCAGACGCTCTGCGTGCTCCGTGGATCCTACGATGTCGGTGATCATGATCGTGGCCAGCACGCGCTCGCCTGATCCCGCAATCGGTCGCGCGAACGATCGGATCCCCGCGAAGTCGACCCCGACGTAGGGCTCGGCGCCCACGACCCACGCGTCATGCCCTGGGGACATCTCGACCACGTCACCTGGGCCGAACTCCATTTCCGAGCCGTCGGCCATCCGGGCGCGCATCCGCCCCTGGATGCCCACGCTCAGATGGTGATATGTGCACAGCTCGGTCTGTGCGATCGGCTTCACGTCGACTGACCAGCGCCAGCCCGGCGGAAGCGTCGTGCGACCCACCACGAAGTCGCCGAGCGACACGACGTCTACCCTGCCGCTCCCGGCCGGTCTCACCTCGTCCGCCTGGTCGAGGCTCTTCTTCTGGATGCCCACTGGCTCTCCTCGCGACGGCTATTCGCCGGACCCGTCGTCCTCGAAGACCGATGCGCCCGCAGTGATCGTCCGACGCGCGTCGCCCCCCAGCGACGGCGGCAGGGGACGCGGCACCGCGACGACAGGGACATGTCGCTCGACCAGGGCGCGCGTCCCCGCGATGCCGAGCTCGTCGAAGAGCAGCCCGAACTTCGCACGCAGGTTCGCGGCGATCTGCGCCGATGCGTCGGCCGGCAGCGTCCACAGTCGGCGCTTGAATGGCCCGATCGCCTTCTTGCGGGTCCTGTAGAGGAACTGCTCCTCGGTCTCGCCCGCCGTGCGCTCGTCCGCGGCGTTGACCCGGCACCACTCCATCATCTCCTCGCGCAGGTCGCCGGGGAGGCCGCCGGTGTCGAAGAGGATGTTCTGGAAGCCCGTGGCGAGGTGGATCTCCGCGGTGCCGTGAACCGGGAAGTGGTGGAACGCCTCCTCCGGCAGCGTGGAGGCGCCGTGCTGCACGCAGCCGGCGAGCCCGTACTCCTCGCGCGCCACGGTCGACAGCCGCTGCAGCGTCTCGAAGTCGATCTTCACCTCCGCCACGCTCCCGTCGGGCATCGGTACGCCGCCGTGGCTCGTCCCTGTCTGCACGCTCACCTTGCTGATCCCGTCGATGCCCTCCCCGAGCAGCCGGCGGTAGCCGTCGAGGTAGGCGCGCAGCTCCTCCTCGGTCGAGTTGGACTTCCCCACCTCGCCGATCTCGCCGCCGACACTGACGGTGACCCCGCTCGGCTGCAGCGCGCGGATGAGCCGGGTCAGCTCCGCGGTGTTCGCCGCGTTCACCCGCTGCTGTTCCGCGACCGTGGGCTGCGACAGGTCGACCAGCGTCGAGCTGTCGATGTCGATGTTCAGGAAGCCGGCCTCGACCGCCTCGCGGGTGAGGTCGCGCAGCCCCTGGAGCTCGCCGTCCGCATCGGCCGACCATTTCGTCGCGTTGAACTGGAAGTGGTCGCCCTGGAGGAAGACGGGGGTCCGCCAGCCCTCCCGCATGGCCGCCGCAAGGATCACGGCGGTGTACTCGTCCGGCCGCTGGTCGGTGTAGGCCATCTCGCTCTTGGCGATCTCGAAGATGACCGTCCCGGCATCGCGCTCCAGCGCTGCGGCGAACGCCTGGCGCGCGGTGAGGTAGGTCGCCGCGCGGACGTTGATCGCCGGCACGGTGAACCGCGTGGGGTCGATGTCGCCGCGGCCGCGCGCCACGTACAGCTCGTGGGTCGAGGCCGAGCCGCATCCGAGGGCCTGCGACGCGCTCCAGATCACCCATCGGGCGGCGTCACGCAGCTCCGCGTCCGCCGCGAACACGGCGTCGAAGACGAGGTCGTCGAGCAGCTCCTCGCGGAACCGGCGCTCGTCGACGACCTCCACGCCGTCGCCGCGAACCACGGCCGCGCCCTCCAGGCGCGCAAGAAGGTCGGCGGGGGGCGTGATGGTCACTCGGCCATGCTAGCGAACGGCCGATACGAGCGTGAACGCGAGCATCGGCGCGATCCCGAGTCCGACCGCGGCCGCCAGGAGATACCAGTCGTGCGCGGCGCGGCCGTCCGCGACCCCGCGGCGCACGAGGCCGGTCGTCCACCAGCGGACGGCCGAGAGCCCGGCCACGTAGAGGCCCGCCGAGAGCGCAACGACTCCGATGGCGAAGGGGCGAACGTCGTCGCAGTCACCGAATGCGAGTGGGCCGCCCGGCGGGCACGCGCTCATGAGCTCGGCGCCCACGAGCAGCACCGCGGCGCCCACGGCGAGGGCCGACCAGAGGAGGTGCGTCGCCAGGTTCAGCGGCTCAGCGGAGCGCGTTGCTGCGTGCCGTGGCGTCGCGGGCGTCGCGGCTCGTGATGCGACGGTACTCGAAGAACAGGTAGACGCAGGCCGCGGCCCCCAGACCCGCGACGAGGATGCCGAAGGCGACGGCTTGCACGGGAAACGGGTTCTGGTTCAGCTTCGGCATGAACGTCCCGCCAGCGAGGTTGAACGCGAGCAGGGGGATGAGGATCAGCACGACGAACAGGTAGTTGAGCAGCGTGAAAATGCGGATGAACGACCACCCGAAGCCGCGCCGCCCGCGCGCCGCCTGGATCGCCACGGCGAGCACGATGAGCAGCGCGAAGTTCCCGCTCGCGACGCCCATGGCGATGAGGAAGCCGACGTCCTCGCTGAACCGGAGGAACGGGATGATGACCGTCACGAGGTAGTAGACGTAGTTCGAGATGTAGGCCAGCACGAAGTACACGAACAGGAACATCGGCACGCCCTTGAGCAGCGCGACGAGCCACGTCTCGTGACCGTACAGGAACCAGCTGGTGAAGTCGTCGGCCCAGCTCAGCAGCCGGGTGAACGAACCTCGTGAGCGATATCCCTCGTACGTGGTCGTCATCGATCAGTCCAACCGGCCATCGTTCTGTTCGAGCAGGAACGTGATGAGCGCCTGGAGATGACTGGCTGGCAACGACGTCTCCGGGTGCGCCGGCATCCCGGTTGCCTCCCCGTCGTTGTAGTTGGTGGCCGAGTCGCGGATCCATCGCTCCAGGAACAGGCGTGGATCCTCTGCGTAGTCGGCGACCATCTGATCGAGCTGGGAGGGCTCGACGGGAAGGTCGGTGATGACCTCGGAGTTGATGGCTCGGATGTCCGGACCCGTTCCGCCCTCGAGCTCCGGGCCGTGGCAGCCCTGGCAGCCCGCTGAGACGTAGACCTGGGCACCGGCCTCGGGCGTGTTCTCCACCTCATCCGGGGCATTCGCGGCGGCCTCCTCCGCCCAGCCTTCCACGAGGGCCACGACGGCATCGAGCTGCTGCTCGTTGAGGGGACCGCCGACCTCGGAGCTCCACGCCGGCATCGGCGAGCGCACGTTGCCCGAGACCACGACCCCGCCGTAGCTCACAACGAGGCGGACGTAGTTCTGGTTCGCACGCAGCTTCTCCGCCAGGGACGTCGTGTGCAGCGAGGGGGCGGTCCGTCCGTCAGGATCATTCGGGATCGGGCCGCCTTCTCCCTGGGGGCCGTGACAGCGGGCGCAGCCGACCGCCCTGGCATCCGTGGAGCTCTCGGAGAAGATGACCTCGCCGAGCGGAACCAGCTCCTCCTCCTGGTGCTCGCCGAGCGCCGTCCGGCGAGACTCGTCGGTGAGCCAGTAGGCGACCGTGAAGGCCCCCATGATCAAGAGCAGGATCACGCCCAGGGTCTTGAGACGCATCCGTCAGGCGCAGTGCGGGATGTCGGCTACCGCTCGAGGATCGAAGGTCACGGTGCCGGGCGGCGGGCCGTCGATGATCTCGCGCGTGTCGATGATGTAGACGCCCTCCTCCACGCGCACGTTGAAGCGGTCCATCCCGCGCGGCGCCGGGCCGTCGGAGCGCAGCTCGCCGAGGATCGAGTACTTGCTGCCGTGGCACAGGCACTCGAACCACTGGCTGAGCTCGCAGAGCTGCGGCACCTGGCACCCGAGGTGCGGGCACTTGCGGTACAGGGCCAGGACCGCCGGTCCGGGATCCGGGATACCCTCCGCAGGCTGCCCGTTGGCCTCAACACGCGCGCGCCCCGCCGGGTCGTTCACGAAGAACAGGTTTGCCTGGTTGTAGACGTACGGCAGCCCGAATTGCCACTCCGGCGCAAAGACGTTGACGTCCTCGGCCGTCCCGAGCGGGATCTCGGCTCCGAGACCCTCCGTGAGGTTCGGCCACAGGAACGCGATGCTCCCGCCGATGAACTCGAGCGACAGGATCCCGACGCCAACGCCGAGCACGCGCCGCATGAAGCTGCGTCGCGTGATCTCGCCGGTCGGTGGCCCGTGGACCGCCCCGTACGTCGCGCGCTGGCTCATAGCGTGAAGTAGATCCCGTCCCAGGGCCAGACCCAGTTCCAGCCCGGACCCCGGAAGAACGAGCCGATGAGCACGGTCACGATGCCCCCGACCATCAGCGACATGAAGAACACCCAGATCAGCTTCCGATCGCGGGCCGCCCGGTACGGCGAGCGATCGATGAACGGAATCGCCATCAGGCCAACGATGTAGAAGGTCGGCACGATCAGGCCGCCGACGGTGGCGTTGAAGTAGCTCAGGAGCTCCTGGAGGCCGAGGAAGTACCACGGCGCCTTGGCGACGTGCGGCGTCACGGCCGGGTTCGCCATCTCCTCGAGCGGCGCCTGGATGAGGAACGAGGTGACGACCAGCAGGAAGCTGATGAGGCTCGCCATCACGAACTCGGCCCGCAGCAGGTGCGGCCAGGTGAGGACCGTCTCGTCGGGGCGCTTGTCGACGCGGACCATCGACTCCTGCTTGACGTAGGCGAGGAGGCGGAAGCGCTCGGTGCCCGGGACGCCGGGCGGGCCCGGCAGCTTCGGCCCCGTGCCGCGCTCAGCGGGCAGTGCGGGCGTCGGCGCCTGGGTCGGCGCGTTCTTGTCGGCGGTGGCGTTGGGTCGCTTCTCGATGGTCATCGGTCCTTGCTCAGGCTACACCGGGCCGGAGATGCCGCCATCCTTCCGGATGCGCCAGAAGTGCACGATCATCAGCAGGGCGGCGACCAGCGGCAGGGCGATGACGTGGAGGACGTAGAAGCGCAGCAGGGTGTTCTGGCCGACCTGGATCCCGCCGAGCAGGATGAACTCGAACTCGGATGAGATGAGCGGCACGTACGTCGCCATCTGGCTGCCGACGGTGATCGCCCAGAACGCGATCTGGTCCCACGGCAGCAGGTAGCCGGTGAAGCTCAGCGCGAGGGTGAAGAAGAGCAGCAGGACGCCGATCACCCAGTTGAACTCCCGCGGCGGCTTGTAGGCCCCGTGGTAGAAGACCCGCATCATGTGCAGGAACACGGTCAGCACCATCAGGTGCGCGGCCCATCGGTGCATGTTGCGCACGAACGTGCCGAAGGCCACCGATGCCTCGATGGCCTGGATGTCCTGGTAGGCGCGGCTGACCGACGGCACGTAGAAGAACATGAGGAAGAGGCCCGTCACCGTCAGCGCCAGGAACAGGAAGAAGCTGATGCCGCCGAGGCAGAAGGTGTACGTGTAGCGCACGGCGTGTCGCTTCACCCGCACCGGGTGCAGGTGCAGGAAGACGTTGTTCATCACCGCCAGCGCACGGGTGCGGCTGGTGGTCGGGTAGGGCTGCCGGAAGAGCGAGCGCCAGACCGTCGACTCCTTGATGCCCCGCACCACGGCGCCCAGCAGCTCGCTCACCGCTCCACCATCGGGCCGGCCTGCTGGCCGGCCTGTCCGAGGACGTTGTCCTTGTAGCTCTCCAAGAGCACCTTCCCGTCAGGCGTGAACCGCTCGAGCTCGAGGCGATCCATGGTGATGCAGTTGGCCGGGCATCGCTCGACGCACAGATTGCAGCGGATGCACCGCTCCTCGTCGATGACCATCGCGATGCCGCGTGGCCACGACTGGAAGAGATCGATTTCCGGGTCGTCTCCCCCCACCTGCGCCTTGTCGATCATGTAGATCACGCCCTCGGGGCAGACGTCGGCGCAGAGCCCGCACAAGATACAGCGCGGCCCGTCGATGTTGATGTTGTGGTTGCACTGGAGGCAGCGAGTGCCCTCGGCGATCGCGCCACGAGTGTCGTAGCCCACCTCGACGAGGCTCACGAAGTCGCGTCGCAGCTCCGGCGGCGCCATGGGGATGTGCTGCCGCTCGGTGGCCTCGTAGAAGCGCGGCATGTCGTGCTCCAGGCTCTGGGTGATGACCGCGCGGTTGATGACCGGCAGCTCCTCGAGCTCCTCCCCGCGCAGCCCCGACAGCCATCGGTCGACGGCGCGCGCGGCCGTCCGCCCGAGCCCCGCGGCCTCGATGATCGTGGCAGGGCCGGTGACGAAGTCCCCGACCGCGAAGACGCCGTCCACGTTCGTCCCGAACGTGTCGTTGTTCACGGTGACCTTGCCGCCCTTGAAGGCGAACTTCAGCTCGTTCATGCGCCGGCCGGAGGCATCGGTGGGCGTGGTGCCGTTGAGCGGCTGCGTGCGCCAGGAGGAGAGCGAGCCGCCCGGCACCACCTCGCGCGTATCGGTCACTCCGACGTGGCGGTTCAGCGGGGCGCCGAACTCGCCGAGCACGTTGTTGTCGGGCGCCTGGCTGGTGCACGGGATGACCATGTCGCACGGCACGGTGAACTCGCTTCCGGGGATCGGCTCCGCCGTACGCCGGCCGGTCGCGTCCGGTGGGCCAAGCTGGGTGCGCTGGAAGGTCATCCCGGTCACGCGGCCATCGGGGCCGGCCACGACCTCCACCGGGCTGGCGAAGTACTCGAACTGGACGCCCTCGAAGCGGGTCTCGTGCTGCTCCTCCTCGTCCACCACCATCTCGTCGGGACCGCGGCGGTAGAGGATCGTTGACGTCTTCGCCCCCAGGCGCAGGGCGGTGCGGGACGAGTCCATGGCGGTGTAGCCGCCGCCGATGACGACCACGTGCTCGCCGACCCACTGCGGCTGCCCGAGGTTCGCGCGCTTGAGGAAGTCGACACCGTAGATGACCCCGTCGAGCTCCTCGCCGGGCACGTTCATGGCGACCGGGTACATGCAGCCGGTGGCGACGAGGACGGCGCCGTGGCGCTCCTTGAGCTGGTCGAGCGTCACGTCGCGGCCGATCTCCACGTTGTAGTGGAACTGCACACCGTGCTTGGCGACCCAGTTGACGTCGAGCTCGATGACGTCGCGCGGCAGCCTGAAGGCTGGGACGCCGATCAGGGTCGTCCCGCCGCCCGACGGCAGCGCCTCGTAGACGTGGACCTCGTGGCCCCAGGCCGCGAGCTCCTTCGCGGCCGAGAGCCCCGCCGGACCCGCGCCGATGACGGCCACGCTGAGCCCCGTGGCGGGCTGCACGATCACGTTGTCCGGCATGTTGTTGCCGTAGTGCCAGTCGACCAGGAAGCGCTTCATTGCGCGGATGGCGAGCGGCTTGTCGATGTCCGCGCGGCGGCATGCCTTCTCGCACGGCGCGGAGCACACGTAGCCGCAGATCGCCGCCACGGGGTTCGGGTCGCGGGCGAGGATGTAGCCCTCCTCGAAGCGACCCTCCGCGGCCAGCATCAGGTAGCCCCGGCAGTTCGTGTTGACCGGGCAGCCTTCCTGGCACTCGA
>JBDTWT010000013.1:0-16629 GCA_040006555.1 Chloroflexota bacterium | reverse complement strand
CCGGGGAGCGCAGGATGCTCGGCCCCTGCCGCTCTACCGCCGTTCTTCCCGTGGGTCGGGTCATTGACCGGCCCGCGCTCGCCGACTCAGCCAAGTCCCACTTGTCGGGAGCCTCTCGAGGGGAGAGCGAATGCGCGTTGTGCACTCTGCACAAGCCCTCGCCCGCCCAAGCGGGCGAATCGGTCCCCTCAGGGGCGCCGTCAGCGCTACCCTCCTGGGGTCCCATCAGACCCCCTCGGAGGAAATCCATGGCTTCCAACAAGCTCGCCGCTGCCCTCAAGCTGGCGGAGGATCGCAACCTGCGCTTCGTCAGCCTCCAGTTCACGGACATCGTGGGCCACGTGAAGAGCGTCCAGGTCCCGATGCACCAGCTGGAAGAGGCCGTCGAGCGCGGGAAGTGGTTCGACGGCTCGAGCATCGAGGGCTTCGCGCGGATCGCGGAGTCCGACATGTTCCTCGTGCCGGATCTCGACACGTTCAGCCCGATCCCCTGGGAGCCCGGCATCGGCCCCGACGGCAAGACGAAGCTGCCGACCGGCAGCGCGCGCGTCATCTGCGACGTCTTCACGCCGCAGGGAGATCCGTTCCCCGGCGACCCACGCTGGGTGCTTCGCCGCCAGATCGACCGGGCCAAGGCCAAGGGCTACATCCTGAACACCGGTCCCGAGCTCGAGTTCTTCCTCCTGCGCCGCGAGAACGGCACGGTCGAGCCGGTCGTGCACGACGCGGCGGGCTACTTCGACCTCTCCGAGGACCTCGGCACCGAGGTTCGCAAGGAGATGATGAACGGCCTCGAGGACTTCGGCATCAGGGTCGAGACAGCACACCACGAGGTCGCCACCGGCCAGCACGAGATCGACTTCGAATACGCCGATGCGCTGCGCACCGCCGACAACGCGGTCACCTTCAAGACGACGCTCAAGGCGGTCGCCGCGTCCCACGGGTTGTACGCCACGTTCATGCCGAAGCCGTTCTTCGGGATCAACGGCTCCGGGATGCACACGCACCAGTCGCTGTGGGACATCAAGAAGGGGCGCAACGCCTTCTCCGACCCGAAGGACCCCTACGGCCTGTCGCTGACCGCGAGGCAGTACATCGCCGGGACCCTCGACCACGCGCGCGGCATGATCGCCGTGCTGGCGCCGCTGGTGAACTCGTACAAGCGGCTCGTTCCCGGCTACGAGGCCCCGGTCTACGTCGGCTGGGCGCGCATCAACCGCTCCGCCCTCATCCGCATCCCGCAGATTTCGAAGGGGTCTCTGAACAGCACGCGCATGGAGCTGCGCTGCCCCGATCCGTCCACGAACCCATACCTCGCCTTCGCGTGCATGCTGGCCGCCGGCCTGGACGGGATCGAGCGCAAGCTCACGCCGCCCGACCCGGTGGAGGAGAACCTCTACCACTTCGACGCCGCGAAGCTCGAGTCGCGCAAGATCAAGCAGCTGCCGGGAACGCTGCGCGAGGCCCTGAACGAGCTCGAGGCCGATAAGGTCATCCGCGAGGCCCTGGGCGAGCACGTCTTCGAGCGCTTCGTCGAGGCCAAGACCGAGGAGTGGGACGAGTACCGCACCCAGGTCAGCACGTGGGAGGTCGACCGCTACCTCGAGGCGTTCTAGGGGTTTCGGTCGCGCGACTTGCGATCTATAACCTCGGAAGTTACGTCGGCGCGCCAGCCAGGCCATTCGAGTCCGGGGGACCGCGGTGCCGCCGCCGGGCAAACCCAGGCAACGATCCCCATACTGCCGCCGCATGCGGGCGTGGCGGGACGGCTGGGTGGTGATGCTGGAGGGTGGCGCTCCCAGGTGGGGCGGCGAGCTCCGCCGCCGGCAGGTCTTCCGCAGGCTTGCCGAGCGCACGGGCGCGACGCTGATCGAGGGGTTCGGTCCGGCCGACGTGCGCCACACCTTCGGGCGGCTCTCGTACGTCCCGCTGCCACTGCCGTCGTTTCGCGGCTCGCGGCCGCGGCCTCGGCTGGCGGCGTCCGACCCGCTCCGCCCGGACGTCCTATGGGCGATGAGGCGGCTCACCGACCCCGCCGCCCTCGCCTACTACGACGATCCGATCGCGCAGACGCAGGCGCTCGGCATCCGGCTCCCGTGGGCGCGTGAGCGGCTGCTGAGGGCGAAGCGCAGCGCGAACCTCGCCGCGTTCCGCTGGCACGTGGTGCCGTCGCGGTCGTTCGCCGAGCTGGTTGGCCTGGACGCGGCCAAGGTGATCGTCGCCGGGAACGGAACCGACACATCCAGGATCAGGCCCGGGGAGTGGCCGCGGGAGCCGACGATCGGCATGGTCTCGGGCGCGGCTCCCGGGCGGGGGATCGAGAGCCTCATCTCCGCGGGGAGGCTGGTCCGCGAGCGCATCCCGGAGGTCCAGCTGCGCCTCTGGCTCGTCGCGACGGGCGAGCGCAGTGCGGACTACCTCGCGGCGCTGCGGCAGGGCGTTGCCGACGAGTCGTGGATTCGCATCGGTCCTGCCGGCTACGACGACCTCGGGGCCGCGCTGAGCCAGGCGACGGTGCTCACCATCCCGCACCCGCCCGGCGACTACATGGACGTGGCGCTCCCCGTGAAGCTCTACGACTCGATGGCTGCGGGACGCCCCCTGGTGGTCACGCCGCGGAGGGAGACGCGCGCGCTGGTGGAGGAGCACGGCGCTGGGCTGGTCGCGGCCGGAGACGGGCCCGAGGACCTCGCAGAGGCGCTCCTCACCGTCCTGGCCGACCCTGGCCTCGCTCGACGGCTCGGCGGAGCCGCGCGTGCCGCGGCTGAGAAGGAGTTCGACTGGGCGATCGTGGGCGATCGCGTGGCATCGGCCATCCTCGAGCGCGAGGGCGGCTCCTAGGGCTCCGTATACTGCTTGCCCGATGCCCACCAGCCGACGGATCGCCGTCATCTTCGGCACGCGTCCGGAGGCCATCAAGCTCGCGCCTGTCATCCTCGCGCTGCGCGAGGCCGGCGCGCCGCACGTCGTCGTCACCACCGGGCAGCACGCCGAGCTGGTGGACGACGTCCTCCAGGCGTTCGGAATCATTCCGGACGTCGACCTCGGGCTCATGCGCGAGGAGCAGGGGCTCGACTACGTGCTCGCATCGGCGGTGGAGGTCGTTGGCCGTGAGCTCGATCGGCTCAGTCCCTCGGCCGTGGTGGTCCAGGGCGACACGACCAGCATGCTCGGCGCCGCCCTCGCGGCGTTCCATCGCGGAATCCCGGTCGCGCACGTCGAGGCGGGCCTTCGCTCGCACGACATGGCGCTTCCCTTTCCGGAGGAGATGAACCGGCGGGTGGCCTCCGTCGTGGCGACGTGGCATTTCGCGCCGACCGAGCGGGCCGCCGCAAACCTCCGCGTGGCAGGCGTCCGCGACGGGATCCACGTCGTGGGCAACACCGTGGTCGATGCAGTGCGCCACATCACGAGCGGGGCCGATGCGGCCCTTCCGGCGGAGCTCGACGAGTTCATCGGCGAGGCGCCGTACGTGCTCGCCACCGCGCACCGACGGGAGTCATGGGGAGCCGGGATCGCCGCGGTGGCGGCGGGCCTCCGGGCAGCCCTGGACGACCTGCCGGAGCATCGGCTCCTCTTCGTGACGCACCCCAACCCGCTGGCACGCCGTCCGGTCGAGGAGGCGCTCGCCGGGCATGACCGCGCCCTCGTCAGCGGTGCGCTGCCGTACGCGACCTTTCTTCGCCTGCTCCGCGGCGCGAGGCTGGCCGTGTCGGACTCCGGAGGGATCCAGGAGGAAGGTCCAACGCTCGGCGTTCCGGTGCTGGTGACCAGGGAGGTCACCGAGCGGCCGGAGGGGGTCGCAGCCGGCGCGGTGCGCCTGATCGGGACCGATGCGGACGCCGTCCGCGACGCCGCCGTCTCGCTCATCGGCTCCGCGTCGGAGCTCGGGGCCATGGCGCACGCGGGTCACGGCCTGTATGGCGACGGGTACGCCGCCGGTCGGATCGTTCGCGCCATCGCCGACGCATGACGGCGCCGCTCCTCGTCCTCACCCGGATCTGGCCTCGGCCGGATCGGCCGAGCCTCGGGAGCTTCGTCCGCGACCGCGTCTCGGGCGTGCCCGACGTCCGGGTCGTGAAGCCGCCGGCGGGACGGATGCCGCGCGTCCTCATCTACGCCCGTCTCCTTCTGGACGCGCTGCGCGTGGGACCGATCCGCGGCGTGGAGGCGCACATGCTCACCCCGACCGGGTTCGTTGGCCTCCTCGTCGCCCGGCGACGTCGCGTGCCGCTCGTCGTGTACGCCCACGGAATGGACGTCTGGGAGTGGCAACGGCCGCCGCTGCTGGTGCGCTGGCTCGGTCGATACGTCGCCCGCCATGCCGACCGGATCGTTGCGAACTCGGAGCACACGGCGCGCGACGTGCGCGCCGTGGGCGGCCGTGAGCCGATCGTCGCGCCGCCCGGCGTGGATCTCTCCCGGTTCCGCCCCTCCCTGCGCCCGTCCCCGCGCCGGGTGCTCTACCTGGGCGGCGACGACCCGCGCAAGGGCTACGCGGTCGCGCGGGGGCTGGCGGACACGCTGGTCGGCCCGGGGCTCGAGGAGCTGGATCCCGACGAGATCCCGGCGCTCATCGCCGCGCACGACGTGGTGCTGGTCCCGTCGCTCGCCGAGCCGTTCGGCCTCGTGGCGGTCGAGGCGATCGCCTCCGGGCGCTGGGTGGTCGCCAACGCGGTCGGGGGCCTGCGCGACATCGTGATCGATGGGGTAAACGGCTCGCTCGTCGAGGACGGCGATTTCGTCGCGGCGCTCGCCCGGGTGCCGGATTATGACCCCGCGGTCGTTGCCAGAACGGTGGAGCGATTCAGCCTGGAGGCGTGGCAGAGCGCACTCGATCGCATCTGGACGGACGTGCTCGCCGGGCGAGGGTCACGCTCCGCATAACCCGAAAGGGTCAGGCTTCCCGGCGCAGACGTCCTATGCGAGCTCCGGACCGGCGACGGCATCATGGGTTATCCACATGTTTCGAAGGACCCATCCTCCACCGGGCGATCACCGACTGATGCCTGCCGGCATGCGCCGGGTCTTGGCGGGCGCGCTCACCGCCATCCTCGTGACGTCGCTGGCGCCGGCGACCGCCACGCGGGCCGACGAGCCGGTCGAGACGGAGGCCGTCGAGCTGGCGGGGACCGTCGACGGATCCCGGACGTTCGCGCTCTCGATGTCTGCGTCCCATGTCGCGCTCCACTGGCCGGGCGCGCGCGATGCCCGGCTCACGGTCGCCTTCAGCAGCGACGGCACCAGCTTCGGCGCTGAGCAGGAGGTGGAGATCGACGAGGCCGGGGAGGAGCGTGGCGACGGCCGCACGTACGGGGCGCTGATGGTCGCCACCGACGCCACAGCGGTGCGGGTCACCAGCGACCGCCCGCTCGAGGTCGAGCTCCTGGTGCTCGACACACGGCGCGACGAGGCGGGCGCGTGGGGCTTCGGGGCCAGGACGGCCGCCGCGGTCGCGCAGCCGTCCATCATTCCGCGTGCCGCGTGGGGCGCGGACGAGTCCCTCCGCTTCAACGAGGCGGGCGAGATGATCGAGCCGCTTGAGTACTACCCGATCCAGATGCTCGTCGTGCACCACACCGCCATGGGTGACGACGATCCGGATCCTGCCGCTACCGTCCGCGCCATCTACTACTACCACGCGGTCACCCGCGGCTGGGGCGACATCGGCTACAACTTCCTCATCGACGCCGCGGGCAACGTGTACGAGGGCCGCTACTCCCGCGAGTACGCGCCCGACGCGGTGCGCAGCGGCGACGACGGCCACGGACGCGGCTCGGCGGGCGCACACGCCGCCGGAGCCAACGCGGGGAGCGTCGGCATCGCCCTGCTCGGCACGTTCGACACCAAGGCTCCCACGACCGCGGCGCGAGACGCCCTCGTCCGGTTGCTGGCGTGGGCGTCCATCCGCTACGGGCTCAACCCCCACTGGTCCGGCACCTACGTCAACCCCCGAAACGGAGAGGCGCAGTTCACCGATGCGATCGCCCCGCACCGGCAGTTCCAGCCCACGGCCTGTCCCGGCGCCACCCTGTTCGCGATGCTGCCCGACATCCGAAACCGGGTCGCGAGCCTGATGGTCGCGCAGACCTTCGGCGACATCGGTGCCTCACCGTTCATCGGCGACATCGCCTGGCTGTACAGCCAGACCATCAGCAACGGCTGCGCACCGGGTGTCTTCTGTCCCGGCCTGACGGTGACTCGCGCCGAGATGGCGAGCTTCCTGGCCCGCGCACTCAACCTCCCGCCGGCCACCACCGACTGGTTCTGGGACGACGAGGGCCTGGTTCACCAGGATGCGATCAACCGCGTCGCGGACGCGGGGATCACCCTTGGCTGTGGGCTGGGCGGCTACTGCCCGAACGACCCAGTCACCCGCGCCGAGATGGCGAGCTTCCTTTCCCGCGCGCTCAGGCTGCCGCCCTCGACCGTCGACCACTTCTGGGACGACAACGGCAACATGCACGAGGCCGCCATCAACCGAGTGGCCGACGCCAGGATCACCCTGGGCTGCGCGCCGGGCGAGTTCTGTCCGGCCGCAACCACCACGCGAGAGCAGATGGCCGCGTTCCTCCGTCGTGCGCTGACCCGCTAGGACTTCGTCGACGCGCGCAACCGAACTGCCGCGACGATCGCATCGGCGGGGCGTCGCGCACGCAGCGCCAGCTCGGCGACCGAGGCCCGATACCCGTCCGGGTTCGCCCTCAGCTGGGAGCGCACGACCCGCACGAGGGCATCGGCGTCGAGAGAGCCGTTCACCGATCCCGCCACGGGCTGTCTGACGGCCGCCGCGAAGGCGTCGACCTTCGGGTCGTACGACACCGCGACGAACGGCACGCCGGCGGTCGCGGCGAGGATCAGCGCGTGCAGGCGCATGCCGATGACCAGCTCCGCCGAGCCGATATGCCCCATCAGCGCCTCGAGGTCGGCGTAGTCGGCGACGATCGCGTAGGGCCCCACTCGCGCAGCCAGCCGGGTGGCCAGCGGACCATCCTGCGCGGGGTGCATCGCCACGAACACCAGGCCGTGGCTTTCCCCCAGCCTTCGCAGGGCAGCGACGAACGCATCCTCGATCTGCACCCAGCGCGGCGCCGGTCGGACAGCGACGAGGATCGTCGGTCTCGTGCGTGCCGTGCGCGAGGCGGGCGGCCCGAGGCCGATGGCCGGATCGGCGGTGACTTCCACGTCGCCCGCCCCCAGCGAGCGCGCTGCGTCAAGGGAGCCCTGGTCGCGCACCGAGACGTACGTCGCGAGACGAAGCGCGAGCCCGGCAACCGCGCGCGCCACGCGCCCCTCCACCGGGCCGATGCCCTGTGCATACACATACACCGGCCGCCGAAGCGCGACGGCCAGGAGCATCAGCCCGGCGTAGTAGACGAGCGACCGGGTGCTCGTGCGGTCCTGGAGCAGGCCGCCGCCGCCGCTCACGAGGCCGTCGGAGCGCAGGAGCCCCCGGATCGCCTCGACGAGCCCGCGGCCGATGGCACGGACGCGGTGACGGCGGGAGGTCTCGGCGGGATCCCCGGAGATCACGACCAGCTCGAGGCGCGGGTCCAGCCGCCGCAGGTCGGCGACCATGGCGGAGAGGATGGCCTCGTCACCGGCGTTGCCGAAGCCGTAGTAGCCCGACACCACGAGCCGCATCGGCTCAGCTCGTCCGGTCCGGATCCTGCGGGCCGCTCGCGCCTGGGCGTCGTCGCGAGGCGACGCGAGCTCGGATGAGCTCTCTGGCGACGAGCAGCATGAACCGGGTGTTCGTGGTCAGGTTCCGGTGCCACAGGCGCCCCGGCTCCTGCGCGAGCCTGAACAGCCACTCGAGGCCGTGGGCCTGCATCCAGTACGGCGCGCGGCGGACGAGCCCGGCAAGGACGTCGAAGCTCCCGCCGACCCCGACCGAGAACGGCACCCCGGCGGGCCGGGCGTGCTCGATGAGGAACCGCTCCTTTCGCGGCGTGGGGATTCCCACGAACAGCAGGTGGGCCCCGCTGCGGCGAACGTCGGCGAGCACCGCATCGGCCTCACTGTCGTCGAAGTAGCCATCCCGATATCCCGCGACCGTGATCCCGCGCTGCCTCAGCCGCTTGGCCAGCCGCGCGACGACGTGTGGCCGCGCCCCGAGGAGGTACACCGTCCAGCCGCGGGGCCGCGCCTCCTCGAGGAGCCGCTCCATGAGGTCGATGCCGGTGACGCGATCGGGGCCATGTGCGGACAGGAGGCGTGCGGCCGACACCACCGATTGGCCATCCGCCCCGGCGATGTCGGCCTGCTCGAGCCAGTGCAGGTACTCCGGATCGTCCAGCGCTCGGATCAGTGTGGCGGCGTTCACGCTCATGTGGCACCCCGGTCGGCCCGATTCCACCTGCTCGACCACGCGCGCGACCGTCTCGTCCATCGTCAGCGGGTCGAGGGGCACGCCGAGGATCCGGGTCCGTCCCTGTAGGCGCTCGGTCGTCAAGCGCGCAGTATCCCAGCGAGTCGCCGCGAGTGCGTCCCTAGCGAAGGCCTCGGCGGCTGATGGCCCAGATGAGCCGCGCGTCCGCGAGGCGCGGCACGAGGTGCCGCAGCTGTCCGCGCGTCACGTGGCGGTATGCGACGAGCAGCGCGACCGCCAGCCCGGCGTACGCGCCAACGGACGCCATCGCCGCTCCCTCGATGCCGAAGGCCGGGATGAGCAGCAGGCCGAGGACAGCGGTCAGCACTACCGCCAGCAGATTCGCAATTGACGCGAGATCGGCGCGACCGCGGCCCTTCAGATCGCTTGTGACGATCCGGCACAGGGCAAGGGGCACCATCCCCAGGAGCAGCACCCGCAGCGCGACGGTCCCGCTGCGGAACGCCTCCCCGAAGGCGATCGTCAGGAGTGGCTCGGCCACCAGACCCAGCCCGACGGCTGAGACGGCGACGATCGCCAGCGTGACGCGCGTCGCACGTTCCGTCGACGCCGTGTCGTTGGGGTCGGCCTGAGACGCGACCTGTGGGAACGTGAGGACGGCGAAGCTGTTGGCAACCTGGACGACCACCTCGCCGACACGCAGCGCGACCAGGTACACCCCGGCGGCCTCGACGCGCAGCAGGGCGGAGACGAGCAGGAGGTCGAGGCGGAGGTTGACGAACTGGAGCACGTTGCCCGCCTGCCCCCGGATTCCCATCGAGAGTGCCTCGCGCACGAACGATCCGTCGAACCGCGGGTGGATGCTCCCCGACACGCGAATCACGCCATCCCACGCGACCACCGCGGCGACCGCGGTGGCCCCGGCGACGGCCAGCACGTAGGCCTCCTCCGTACGCGCGCCCAGGCCCAGGACGAGCGCGGTCGCCGCGAGGGTTCCGAAGTTGCGTATCGCCTCGAGGCCCATGTACCGCCCGCGGGCGTGCAGCCCAAGCAAGGTGGCGCCACCGACGTCCGCCGCGACCATGACTGGAGCGAGCACGGCGGCCGCGATGAGGACCCCGGGGGGATGCCCCGGCAGCACAAGGGCGAGCGTCGGTGGAATGAACGCCAGCATGAGGAGCGTCGCGACGATGACGCTCACCATGGTCATGGCGGCGAGGTTGTTCACGATCGCCGTCCGCTCCTCGGGACGCCGTCCGAGGAAGTAGATCGACGTGATGCCCAGGCCGCCGTTCGCAAGGAGCACGCTGAGTGTGCCGATGGTGATCGCAACGGCGGCCGCTCCCAGGCCCGCGGCGCCGAGGAGCCGAGCGGCCAGCACGCTGGTGAGGAACCCCGCCCCGACCGACCCGAGACGGACGCCGGTGAGGAGAGCGACGTCGGTCGAGAAGCTGCGCCGGGTCACCTACGCGGCGTCGAGCGCGACGCGCAGCCGCGCGACGACCGTGTCCACCTCCGCCTCCCGCATCCCGCCGTGGAGTGGGAGCGCCAGCGAGCTCATGAATGCCCGATACGAGTTCGGAAGATCACCCGGCTCGAGCTCGTACGTCCGCGAGAAGAACGGCTGGGCGTGGAGCGCGTAGGTCCCGAGCGTGGTCTCGATGCCGTCCCGGCGCAGCGCGGCGATCACCGCGTCCCGGTCCACGGCGGGATCGAGCAGCACGACATACGACTGGTACGTGTGCGTGCCCCATTCCGGCGCGGTTGGGCGCACGAGGCGCTCGAGGCCGTCCAACGCCTCGTCGTACCAGCCCGCCACCCGGCGGCGCGCATCCAGGAAGCCGTCGAGCTTGCGCATCTGCGCCACGCCGACCGCCGCCAGGATGTCGCTGAGGCGGTAGTTGAAGCCCGCGGCCTCGAACCTGAAGCGGCCGTGCTCGCGCACGCCACCGTGGCTGCGCAGCAGCCTGATCCGATCGGCCACGGCCGTGTCCGACGTCACGATCATGCCGCCCTCGCCGGTCGTGATCGACTTGCGCGGGTGGAAGCTGAAACACCCCACGAGGCCGAGGCTCCCCGCCTGGTGGCCGCGGTACGTCGCGCCGAGCGCGCACGCGGCGTCCTCCACCACCGCCAGGCCGTGGCGCTCCGCCAGCTCCAGGACGGGGTCCATGTCCGCGGACAGGCCGAATGGATGGACCGGCATGATGGCCCGGGTGCGCGGCGTGACTCGTCGCGCGAGGTCCTCGCCGTTCACGGCGAACGTGGCGAGGTCGATGTCCACCAGCACCGGTCGCGCGCCCTGCTGCACGACAACGTTCGCCGTGGCGGGGAACGTGAAGTCCGGCACCAGGACCTCGTCCCCGGCCCCGATCCCGAGCGCCACGAGCGAGAGGTGCAGCGCCGTGGTGGCCGATGTGACGGCGAAGGCGTGCTCCGTGCCAACGAGCGTGCGGACCATCCCCTCGAGCTGCTCGACCTTCGGCCCCTGGGTCAGGTAGCCCGAGGCAAGGACCTCCGCGATCTCGGCGAGCTCGGCCTCGTCGGTTTGCGGCCGGGTCAGCGGGATGCGGGTCTCGGTCTCCACGCCGCCGATGTTACGCGGGCGAGGGTATCCTCGCGGCCATGACCGATCCCGGCCTCCCCGAAGAGCTGGCCGCTCTGCACGCACGGCTGCGGGACGACATGCGGACGCGGTTCCAGCGCGACCTGCCGCTCGAGGAGCTCCTGGGCGACCGATGGGAGCGCGCGCGCAGCCTGGGCTTCGGCGAGGGATCGAGCATCTACGCATCGGCCTACGTGTACGGCGAGGTCCAGGTGGGGGAGCGGACCTGGGTCGGCCCGTGGGTGCTGCTGGATGGGAGCGGCGGCCTCAGCATCGGCTCCGGCTGCGACATCAGCGCCGGCGTGCAGATCTACTCCCACGACACGGTGGAGCGCGTCCTGTCCGAGGGGCGTCGTGAGGTGGCCCGCGCCCCCGTGCGCATCGAGGATCACTGTCACGTGGGCGCCGCGGCGGTGGTGCTGAAGGGCGTCACCATCGGCCATCACTCGGTCGTCGGCGCCTCCGCGCTCGTGAATCGAGACGTGCCACCGCTCACGATCGTGGCCGGCGTGCCGGCGCGCCCCATCGGCCACGTGGAGCTCGACGGCGCCGGCGGCGTGACCCTGCTCTACGACTGACCGCGCTCGGTGATCCGCGCGACTTGTCGCGAGGCGGCAGTAACTACGAGGATGACGCCCAAATGGTGGGTGTCGGCCTCCCTCCCTGCTCCGCGTTTGCAGCTGGCGGCAAAGAACGACCAGCCAGCGTGCCCACCCTCGTAGTTGCTTGCAGCTGGCGGCAACTTGCGGTGCGGCGCGGTCAGGCCTAGAGGAGGACGATTCCGTCGTCGCCCGGATCGAGGCCGCGGGCGAGTGCCCGGATCACGTGCCGTGTCCCGAGCGGGAAGGAGGCCTGGACCAGCTTGCCGGCATCGGCGAGGGCGCGACGGTTGCTGGTTGTCCCCCGCACGATGAGGTAGAGCCGATCGGCGCCGAGGTCGCGCTTCTTGAGCTGGGCCGCCCTGCTCTGCGCCTGGAAGTCGCTGATACGGGTATACGCCTCGCCGATGCAGACGCAGTCCAGCTTCGAGAAGCGGCAATCGGCGGCGCGCAGGTCGCCCGGGATCGGCATCACGACCTCCGTCGAGAAGGCCCATGACTCGTGGAGCCGCGCGCGGAAGTCCGCGAGGAGGTCGAGCTGCGGCTGGTCGAGGATCCGCCGCGCCGCCGGATAGAGCTTCACGAACGGCCTCAGGCCGACCGCCGCCGCGTGTCGCTCGAGCCGCCGCACCGTGAGCGCGCGTATGGAGCCCTTCTCGACGCGGCAGACGCTGGCCGGCGAGGTGCCGAGGCGTCGGGCGACGTCGACCTGGCGGAGACCCGAGGCGATCCGCGCCACGCGGACCTCGCGGCCGATGTCCTGCAGGAGCCACGATGTCAGCCGGTCAGCCTCGCGGACGGCGTCGGTGCGTGGTCGGTTTGCCATGCGCCCTAGGTTCGGCGGCGCCGATTACCCCGCGGCTACCGTCCGCTTATCGCGAGGCGGCAGCATCTACGAAGATCAGCCGATCCAAGCCTCCGGAAGGCCTGTGACCTGCTCCAGGCTTGCGCCGCAGGACAAACGACGACCAGGAAACCGACTCTGCCTCGTAGTTACTGCCGCTCCGCGGCAAGGTCAGCTCTCCTGGGGACCAACTCCGCCGTGGACGGCCTGCGGCTCCCGGACGGCATCGGGGAGCGGAGCGCCCGGGTCGGGATACGTGAACTTCATGTAGAAGCTGCGCGGGACGCGGTCGAGCTTGTAGAGCAGCCAGAACAGCGGGCGGAGCCGCTCGAAGGTGCGCTTGTAGGTCGGGAAGTCCGAGTAGTGGCGCCGCGGGAGGTTCATCACCGCCTCGAACTCGGCGTCGCTGAAACGGAGGCGCTTCTTCACGAGCTCCACGATCTCCGGATCGGCCTCCACCGGCACCGCGAGCTCCGCGAGCGCCGCCTCCCGGGAGAGCTGCCCGGACCGGACGAGTGCCGAGTGGCCGAGCAGCCGCGCGTCAATCCCGTAGCGCTTCGGCAGGAAGTAGGTGTGCCAGAACGCGGTGAATCGGTTCTCGAGGTGGTGCCCGCCGTACCACTCCCAGTTGAGGTTGGCGGTCAGGAACTTCTTCGCCTCGTCCTTGCGGTAGTCCATGTGGTAGAGCGGCCGGATGCGGCGGATATTGCGGACGGCCGCCCAGCGCAGGAACTTGCCCATGTCGAGGTTGGGGAAGGTCTTCATCGGCCTGGTGCCGTAGGCCTCGTGCACGGACCGGATGTACCTGCCGTCCATGTAGATCCAGCCCAGCGGCGCGACGCCTTCCGTGCGGAAGGAGTGCCCCTCGATGATGTACTTCACGCCGTGCTTCTCGGCGGCCATGTAGAGCGTGGCGGCGAGGCCGATGTCGGTCGGCGCCTCGACGTCCTTGACGCCCGCGAGCATGAAGGACCGATAGATGTCGTCGTACTCGCGGTTGTTGACGACGTACGTGAACAGCTCCACGTCCAGCTTCTCGAGGACGTTGTAGATGTTCGTCGTCGCGATCGGCGAGTTCCAGGTGTTGTCGAAATGGACCGCGAGCGGGCGCAGCCCGTACTCGACCATCTTGTGCAGCATCCACGACGAGTCGCAGCCGCCGCTCACGCCGACCACGCAGTCGTACCGCTTGCCGCGTCCTGCGCGCTTGATGCGATCCACGGTCGCCTGGAGCGCGGCCTCGCCCTCCGGCCCGGTCGGGTACTGCCGATCCATGGCATCGTGCACGTGGCAGTAGTTGCAGACCCCGGCGGAGTCGAACGAGATGCCGGGGATGCTCTCGTCGTACAGGCATCGGGCGCAGGTGCGTGCCTGAGCGATCGTCAAAGCGGGCCTCCCTGGGGACGATAGGATACGGCGCGGCCCGGGACGGCGGCCGGGACGAGAAGATGCGAGGTCCGATGACAGACACCCAATCGCGCCAGGACCGGCTCTCGCTGGCCGGCAAGGGCGTGCTCGTGACCGGAGGTGCGGGGTTCATCGGCAGCCACCTGGTCGAGCGCATCGCGCGAGAGGGGCCGGCCCGGCTGTCGGTGGTCGACAACATGTTCCTCGGCCGCGAGGAGAACCTCGCGGACGCGCGCGCCCAGTTCCCGGGACTCAAGGTGCACGTCCAGGACGCGGCCGACTACGACGCCGTGGGGGCGATCATCACCGGCGACGGGATCGACGTCGTCTTCAACCTGGCGATCGTGCCGCTGCCCGCGTCCCTGGTGAACCCGCGATGGACGGTCGACCACAACGTGGCGCTCACATCGGTCCTATGCGAGCTCCAACGGCAGGGGACGTTCGAGACCCTCATCCACTTCTCGTCGTCGGAGGCGTACGGGTCCGCCACCTACGTCCCGATGGACGAGGACCACCCCTCCATGCCCTCGACGCCGTACGCCGCGAGCAAGGTGGCCTCCGACCTCGTGGCGCTCTCCTACCGTGAGACCTACGGCTCCGACGTCGCCGTCCTGCGACCGTTCAACAACTACGGGCCACGACAGAACGCCGGGAGCTACGCCGGCGTCATCCCGATCGTCGTCGGCCGCGCCATGCGAGGCGAGCCGATCGTCATCTACGGCGACGGCGAGCAGACGCGCGACTTCGTCTTCGTGCGCGACACCGCCGAGGCCGCGATCCGCATCTACGCCGAGCCGCGCACGAGGGGCCAGGTCATCAACATCGCCAGCGGCGAGGAGGTGTCCATCAACCGCCTCGTCCGCGAGCTCGCCGAGCTGCTGGGCGTCGAGCCGCAGGTGGTCCACGAGGACCCTCGACCGGGAGACGTGCGCCGCCACTGCGGGGCCACCGCACGCGCGCGGGAGCTGCTTGGCTTCACGCCATCCACCGACCTGCGCACCGGCCTCGCCGAGACCGTCGAGTGGTACCGCCGCCAGTTTCCGCAAGCCACTGCCTGAGAGCCTGATTCAGGCTCGAATTGCCGTCATGTGCAAGCAACTACGAGGATCGGCCTCCGAATTGAGACCGCCGACGTCAGATGCCAACTTGTCCGAACTGGCAACTCATGGTATTCGCCGGCGATGGTTCCTTGATCAACGTCCGACGCTGTGAATACAACTCGGCGATATGAGCCGCTGGCGCCGACTCCGCCTAGCGATCTTCTCTGGGTGGTTCGAACATCCCGGGTTTGAATCCGAAGTGCGCGGCCTCGCGCGCCATTTCAATCTCGTCTGCCTCGGCGCCAGCGTGGATGACATCCTGCAGAGAGGGACGGCCACGCCCGAGGCTGAGGCTCTTGAGCGCCTTCGGCGACCCGGAAAGGAGGCCGGATGTCTCAGGGCAGATGTCCTGCCGTCGCGCTCACCGCGAAGACGGACCCCGGCGCGTGAGGCTCACGATCGGGCGAAGGTCACCAGCGCATCGCAATCATCGGCCGGGGCGGCCTCGAGCGCCGCGACATAGGCTCGGCGGACATCCCGCTGTGCTTCCGCACCGTCGTCGAGGCGACCGGTCGCCCACGAGAACGGCTGCGAGCCGACCGCGCGTAAGTAGAGGTCCGCGATCAGCCTGGTGCACCGCCCATTTCCGTTCGGGAACGGGTGAACGAGGACGAGCCGGTAATGAATCCGCGCGGCTCGGTGGTCCACCGGATACACATCGTGTTCGTGCCAGTAGCGGGCATCATCAAGGGCCTGCCGCAGGGCCGTTGGAATCTGATGAGGCGACGCCCCCATGTTCGTCTCCAGGCGCCGCTGAGATCCGGCCCAGGTCCATACATCGCCGAACATCTGCCGATGCAACTCGAATACAAAGGCGTAGTCGAACAGTCGGAGCACCCCACCGACGCGGGCCTGGCGCGCTGCCCAAGGCAATGCTTTCGCGATGTTTTCGTATTCGACTTGGTTGAGGTCGGCCCTGGTCGCCACGAACTCCGGGATCAGGCCGTTGAGGTCCTCGGCCTCGATAGGCGTCGCGCCCTCTGGCTCAGGTCCGATCGCCCCAAGGACGAGGTCGCCGTGACCGCTATCGCTCACTGCTCGGATCGGGACGCTTGCCGCCCACCTGAGCGGTGTCGCTACGCCAGATGTCATTCGCAGCGATCAGTTCCTGCGCGTAGACCTCGGCGTGGGCGGCACGGCGGTCAGGCGCCACTGACTGGTCTTCTAGGCTCATCGTGTCCGCGACGTAGCCGAGACGCGCCGCAGCGACGCGATGCGCCCGGCGCTGCACGGTGTCCTCGAGTGAAGAGTTCGGCACGAGAGCGTAGACCACAGTGCAATCCATGGCGGCGGCAACCTCGGCTAGCTTGGCAAGGGAGATCCGCCCGTCCTGCTCACTCCGTTCGAGTTTGTGGACGGCGACATCGCTAACACGCAGCCTCGTCGCCAAGTCCCGCTGCGACATCCCAAGAGCGGTGCGAATCGCCTTGACCCAGCCCGAATGCGGCTTCGCGCGCATGGAGACGATCTCGGATGCCGCGAAACGGCGATCGAGTTCTCGGCGTGCTTGAGCGGCCTTTTGTGTTCGGTCCATGAACCGTAGGTTAGCACAAACATAGCATATGTCAACCTACAGGTTAGCTGGTATGGCGATTGTCCCAACTCATAGGTTAGCACCGACCGTGAACCGGCCTCGGAGGAAGCCCTCCCTGCGGCGAGCGCCGGCAATCTTTGCAGCTCCACTGAGCTTGGCGCGATTTGCGGCGACTCGTAGGGCGGGTTCGGCCGCTGGGCGGCAACTC
>JBDTWT010000012.1:0-16783 GCA_040006555.1 Chloroflexota bacterium | reverse complement strand
GACAGAAGTGTGCTTCGCCTGCCACCAAGAGCAGCGGGTGCAGACCAATCGCGGGCGGCGTGTTCCCACCGCCGGCGGCCGCCACCGCGAGCCCCGCGGGAAGCGGCTCGGCCAACGCGTCCAGCGTGGCGGTATCGGTGTCGAGCGCGAACGGCAGGAGGTGCACGGGGAGCGCCGCGCGCCCCGGGATGCGCGGAAGCCTCGCCGGCGTCCGCCGCCGCTCGAGCGCGACGCGCCCATCGGCGACCGTTCCCAGTCGCCCGCGGTTCGGGCTCCGAAACGTGTCCAGAGCATGCGTGTGCGTCTTGCGGACGTCATCGGCTCCGTGGATCTCGCCCGCCATGGCGACCACGACGCCCTGGTCCGCCAGTGAGGGGTCGGCGGCCGCGGCGATCGCTCCGCGAAGGTTGTCGGGGCCGTCGTAGCCCTCCTCCGTCGCCGAGCGCATCGCGCCGACCACCACGACGGGCTTGGCCGGCAGGGGCAGGAGGTCCCAGGCGAAGGCGGTCTCCTCGATCACGTCGGTGCCCTGCACGACGACCGCGCCAAAGACGTCAGGCCGGGCCAGCTGCTCGTGCAGGATGCGGCCGATCTCGAGCACCTGCGCGAAGGTGAGGTGCGAGGCCGGCACCAGCCCCCAGTCGATCGGCTGCACCTCCGCGATGTCGTCCAGGCCGGGCACTGACGCGAGCAGCGCTTCCGCATCCAGGGTCGGGACGTTTCCACCCCCGCCGGTGTCGGCGCGCATTGCGATGGTGCCGCCGGTGAAGATGACTGCGACGCGCGGCCTCGCCATCGGTCAGGGACGTCGCAGGCTCTCGGGAGCCGGCTGCCAGAGCTCGAATCGGTTGCCGTCCGGATCGGTCCCCCACCCGAACCGGCCGACTCCCTCCATGTCCTGGACCCCGTCGTCCACCTTGACCCCCGCCTCCCGCAGCTGGGCGAGCATCGCGTCGAGGTCGGTGACCCGGAAGTTGATCATCCACGCCTGTTCGCGGCGCCCGAAGTAGTCGGTGTCCTCATCGAACGGAGCCCAGACAGTGGGGCCTTCCGCCTGCCACCAGACGCGGTCGGCGTCACTCGACATCGCGTCGATGCCCAGGTGCTCGAGGTACCAGCGCGCGAGGGCATTGGGATCCTTCGACCGCATGAAGACTCCGCCGATACCGGTCACGCGCTCCAACGATCCGCTCCCTTTCTGGCCCTGAAGTCTTCACTGCGGCCCGCCGCGCACGTGGTCGCGGTGCCTTCACCGCCGCATCACGATTCTGCGCTACGCTGGCTATTCCCATGACCCGAGCAATGATCGAGGCCGTCGGCCTCCATAAGTCCTTCGGCAAGACGCACGCCCTGGACGGGCTCGACCTGGACGCCAGGGAGGGCGCCATCCTGTGCGTGCTCGGACCCAACGGCGCCGGCAAGACGACGGCCGTCCGCATCCTCACGACACTGACGATGCCCGACGCCGGCACCGCCACCGTGGCCGGGATCGACGTCGTGCGCCATCCCGCAGAGGTTCGCGCGCGCGTGGGAGTGGCCGGGCAGTACGCCGCCCTCGACGAGCTGCTCACCGGGCGCGAGAACCTCGAGATGGTCGGGCGCCTGTATCGGCTCAGCGGCTCGGACGCGCGCGCCCGCGCGAAGGCCCTGCTCGACCGATTCGAGGTGACCGATGCCGCCGACCGGATCGTGAAGACCTACTCCGGTGGCATGCGCCGCAGGCTCGACCTGGGTGCCGCCCTCATGGTCGAGCCGGAGGTCATCTTCCTCGACGAGCCGACGACCGGCCTGGATCCCAAGGGCCGCCTCTCGATGTGGGACCTCATCGAGGAGCTCGCACGGGGCGGCACCACGGTCCTCATGACGACGCAGTACCTCGAGGAGGCCGATCGACTGGCCGATGACATCCTGCTGATCGACCACGGCCGCGCGATCGCCCGCGGAACGGCGGACGAGCTCAAGCGCCAGGTCGGCGGCGAGCGGCTCGAGATCACGATCAGCGATGCGTCGGGCATCGACGCCGCGCGACGCGTGGTCGAGGCACTCGGCGAAGGCCCGGCACGCGTCGACGCGGAGGACCGCAAGCTGAGCGTGGCCGTGGCCTCGCACGACGGAGTCCTGACCCGCGTCATCCGGGAGCTGGACGCGGCCCACGTGCAGGTCGACGACATCGGCTTCCGGCGCCCGACCCTGGACGAGGTCTTCCTGACGCTCACCGGGCGACCGGCCGAGGAGACCGCGCCGAGCGAAGGGGGCGGCGCATGAGCGGCTTCGGCTGGTGGCTGCGCGATACGTGGGAGATGATGAAGCGCAACCTCATCCACATCAAGCGCACGCCCGAGCTCCTGCTCGACGTGACCCTCTCGCCGATCATGTTCGTCCTGCTGTTCGTCTACGTCTTCGGTGGCGCGATCGACGTCGGGAGCGAGGGCGGCGAGGACGCCTCGTACATCAACTTCCTGATGGCCGGCATCTTCGTCCAGACCGTCGCCTTCGCGGGCGTGTACACGGGCGTGCTCCTGGCCAACGACCTCCAGAAGGGCATGATCGACCGATTCCGGTCCCTGCCGATGTCGCAGTCGTCGGTGCTCACCGGACGCACGCTCACCGACCTGCTCCGCGCGATGCTGGCGATCGCCATCATGTGGGTCGTCGGCATGCTCGTCGGGTTCCGGCCCGAGGGCGGCATCGCGGGGAACATCACGGCGGTCGGGCTGATGCTCCTCTTCGGCTTCGCCCTCTCGTGGGTGGGAGTGGCGATGGGTGCGCTGGTCCGGACCCCCGAGGCCCTGCAGGGCATCATGTTCGCGGTCGTCTTCCCGCTCACCTTCGTGAGCAGCGCCTTCGTACCCACCGACACGATGCCCGACTGGATGCGGCTCTTCGCCGAGAATCAGCCGATGACGCACGTGGTGAACGCCGTGCGCGACCTCACGCTGGGAACCGACCTCTACGCCGCGGAGCTGCCGTCCACCCTCTGGTCGCTGGGATTCCTGCTGATCTTCTTCCCGCTCGGCCTCTGGCTCTACAAGCGTCGAACGACGCAATAGTGGTCCGTTGAGCGCCGACACCCGCGCCACCGACGCGGTTCGACCGCTCCTTCGCGTTCGACAGATTCGCGAGTTCACCGAGGAGCCGGTCTCGACCGACGCCCTCGACGCCGTCGCCGATGCCGCGCGCTGGTCCGGCTCGAGCACCAACTCCCAGCCGTGGCGCTTCGTGATCCTGCGTTCGGTGGAGACGCTGCGGACCGTTGCGGCGGCGGGGATGCCGCAGACGCGGTCGCTGCAGTCCGCGACTGCCGCCGTCGCCGTGGTGTTGCCCGAAGGGAAGGGCGTTGGGATCTCGCACGCCTTCGACGAGGGCCGTGCCGCCGAGCGCATGTTCATCGCCGCTTCGTTCCTCGACCTGGGCGCGGCCGTCGCGTGGATCCTGCCCGAGGTGCGACCGCTCGTCGCCTCGCTTCTGCAGCTGCCGGAGGACCGATTCGTCCGGACCATCGTCGCCCTGGGCCATCCCTCGGCCGCGGCTCGGCAGCCGAAGTCGGCCAGGGGCAAGGCGCGACTGCCCCGCGAAGAGACCGTCTTCTACGAGCGGTGGGGGTCTTCTTCTGCTCCGGGTGATTCGTAACTTTCGTTGTTACGTCGGGATTCCGGAAAGCCCTCCATCACCTGCGCGACCGTCCACCGGTCCAGCTCCTTCACATAGGCGGCCTCGGCGGCCGCCATCGCCACCGCCAGCGCCGTCCCGGGTGCCTCGTCGTCGCGACCCGCCAATGCGCGGTGCACCCGACCGAGGCTGATCGAGGCCGGCTCCCGCGACAGCGCCGTTCCGCCGCCAGCTCCGCGCCGGGTCTCGACCAGGCCGTCCCATTTCATCCGAGCGATCAGCCGCCGAAGGACCGCCGGGTTCGCCCCGAGCAGATCGCCAAGCCGATCCGATGAGACGAGGCCGTCCGGATGGATCGCCAGCAGCGCCAACAGCCGGACCGCCAGCACTCCCGACTCGTTCCTGGACACCGACGTAACTCTGGAAGTTACGAATTACCGCGCGGTTACCGCGGGCTTACCAGGCTCAACTGGCCGCGCCGCAGTATCGGTCCGCGAGCTCGACGATGTCCTTGAGCTCGAACGGCTTCTGGAGGACGGCCGACGCTCGGAGGATGCCCATCTCTTCTAGGAATTCGCGTCGGCGTTCGCCATCCGCTCGATGAGGAGCGCCGTCGCCGCGGCGACGCGCGCGAGGGTCTCGTAGTCCAGCGTATCGGCCGTGTCGGTTGGGCGGTGGTAGTTCGGGTTGCGGAAGTTCGCGGTGTTCGTCACCTGGATGGCCGGCAGGCCCGCCTGCCAGAAGCGCACATGGTCGCTGCGGGAGAAGCTCCGCGCGGCCGGCAGGGCGAACAGCAGGGGGCCGATGACCCCGAGGTCCAGCGGGTCGCGCACCAGGAGCACGCGCTCCGGCCCGATGGTGGCGGCCAGGCACCGCGCCCACTCGCGCACGAGCCCGACTGACCGCCGCCGGTAGACGGCCACGACCGTGTCGCCGGCATTCCCGCGGGCACTCAGCCTCTCGAGCTGCCGGGGGTAGAGCCGATCGAGCCCGGGCGGCACCGCCTGGCTCCCGGGCGCCGGGTTCATGTAGCCGATGGGATCGAAGACCACGGCACCCCTGACCCGATAACGACGGCGGAGCCAGCGCACGAGATTGCGGGAGCCGATGAGCCCGATCTCCTCGAAGTCCGGTGCGGCGAGGATCACCGTCCTGCGGAATCGGCGGCCCGCAAAGCGCTCGGCGAGCTCAAGGAGGACCGCGACTCCCGCGCCGTTGTCGTCGGCCCCGGGAGCGCCGCGAACGGTGTCGTGGTGCGCCACGACGACCACCGCCTCGTCCGTGCGGCCCTCCGCGATGGCGACGAGGTTCGTGCCCTCGAGCGACTCGTACATGTGGAAGCCGAGGGCCCCCGGCCCCCGCTCCGGGTCGGGATAGTCGAGCACGCCGCGCACGTTGACGAGGTGGAGATGCTGCCGGCCGACGCGCCAGCCCGCCTCGCGCCAGGCGGTCGCGAGCAGCTCGTCGGTTCGTGCCATCGCCTCGGGAGCGTGAAGCCTGCTCCGCGGGCCCGGCAGGCTCTCGACGAGCCCGCGCAGCCGGCTGGCGTCGATCCGCGCAACCCAGTCGTCGGCGGCATCCCGCAGCGCGAAGTCCGGTTCGGCGTAGCGCGGCTCGTCCGCGCCGAGCAACGCCGCGATGTCCACGCCTCCAGCCTACGCGCCCGGGCGATCCCCCGCGTGATCTGGTACCGCGGTACTGCGGGGTACTGCACCGCAGCGCACCACGGCGTCGCGGCCTCACTGCGATGGGTGGCCGCGGGGCGACAGTGGTACTCGCGCTGACGATCACGTCATGGCGACGGAGGGGCATTTCGCGAATCCTGTCGGTGCACGACCACCACCCTCAGGAGCCAGATGCCCGCGCTCAATCCACGAGACGGAAGTACGGACGCCCACCGGCGTCGGCGGAGCGGTGGTCGACGTTCCCTGACCGCACCGGTCGCGCTCGCCGCGCTGGTCATCGCCCTCACGATGATGCTCGGGAGCCCCGGCTCGTCGTCCGCCGACAACGGCCCGAACGACGTCGACGTCGACCCGGATTCGGCCGCCGCCACCGCGGGAGACCTCGTCACGCTCACGGCCGTCCTCACCGCAGGGCTCGACCTCGGGAGCACGGGTCAGGTCAGCTTCTACTTCCTGCCGGGCAGCCCGAACGACACGGTTGCCGCACCCGACTTCACGTGCGATGGCTCGTCTGGCGTGTGCTCGATCAGCTACACGGCGGCCAACGCGGGCGTGGACGTCGTCTGCGCAACCTCGCGCAGCACAGCCGACGGCTGCGCCGAGCCTCCGGCGACGGACGATGCGACCAGCACGGATGTCGTCGAGCGGATCGTGGCCGCGGCCACGCCGACGCCCAGTCCCACGCCAACGCCCACGCCGACCTTCAGCGATTGGGGGCTGACGGTCAGCCCGGCGACCGTCCTCCAGGGCTCGACGACCGACTTCTCCGTTCGTGTCATGCACACGGCCTCGGGCGGCAACCTCGGCTGCGCGATCATCGACCTCCCGGCGTCGTTCGCCGTGCTTGACGCCGACATCGTCGGCACGAGCAACGGCGCGGCATGGTCGCTGAGCCAGTCGGGCAACCGCGTCCAGGTCAACAGTGACTGGGGTGGAGGGAAGCTGTCGGAGGGGGAGTGGATCGACTTCGTCGTGCGGGCCACCGTGACCCAGGCCGGATCTTCCGGATGGGCAGGGTGGGCGAGCCCCTCGCCCAGCTGTGGTGGCGAGCCCTCCTTCTTCAGGGACCAGACCGCTCCCGTGGTTGTGGCGAGCACCGCCACTCCGTCGCCGGCCCCCACGCCTGCTCCTGTGCCGAGCGACCCGCCCGTGGACGAGCCGAAACCGGCGCCCACGCCCCCCGCCGAGCCGAAACCGGCGCCCACGCCCGTCCCGGCCGTGCCGGCCCCCGTAGTGACGCCGCTCCCGACGCCTGCACCGACCACGGCGCCCATGCCGCTGGCCACGCCGGTCCCGCCTGTGAAGACGTCGAGCGCCATCGACGGTCCCGTGCCGACGCACACCAACCCGCCGAGCCGGACCCCGGGCCCGTCGGAGGCGCTGCTGATTCCAATCGCCGAGGACCGGAGCTCGGGCGAGCCGCCGCGTGTTGACGCACCCACGCCCGTGACCGCACCCGTCGACGCCGACGCGGTGCCCGCGCCGGGATCCGACTTCCTGTGGCAGATCTGGGACGCGGCCGCCGACGGCATCGGACGCACCGTGAGCGCGGAGGCAGCCGCCCAGGTCGCGACGACCTTCGGCTTCCCGCTGGCGCTGATGGTCGCCGTGCTCCTCTTCCTGGTCGTGCAGGACCGCGTGGATCGCCGCGATCCGAAGCTGCGGGCCGCCCCGCGCACCCTCTTCGACACCGTGGTCCGCTTCAAGGAGGAGCACGAGCTGTGACGCTCCAGGCCGATCGCTCGGACTACACCGCGCTCAGCGAGCGGATGGGGCATCTGCTCCTGCTGCGTGGGGCACTCGCGCTGATGGTGGTCTGCTGGAGCGCCGTCCGCCCGGAGGGGCTGGGGCTCCCGTTTGCGGTGCTTGCCGCCGCGTCCATCGGCTACCTGGGGGTCGCGGTCGTCGCGGAAGTCGTCCGTCGCCGCTCCAGTGGCCTCGGCTTCTGGCTGCTCAACGGGCTGCTCATCCTCGACGGTCTCTACCTGGCGTTCGCCAACTACGCTACCGGCGGGACGCAGAGCCCGATGCGCTTCCTCATCTACCTCCACCTCGTGGCGGTGTCGCTGCTCGCCTCGTACCGGACGGGGCTGAAGGTCGCCCTGTGGCACTCGCTGCTGCTCTTCGTCGGCCTCTACGCGCAGGCCGCGCAACTGGTCCCGGCCATCGACGTGCTGCCGGGCCGCGAGATCCCGCTCGACAACCTGCCGGTCCTCAACGTCACCGCGTTCTGGCTCTTCGCCGTGGCGACCTCGATCTTCTCGGCGATGAACGAGCGGGAGCTCCGCCAGCGCCGGACCGACCTCCAGGCGCTCGTGGACGTCGGCGCCAAGCTCGACGACGTCGGTGATCCGGTGCTCCAGGCCAAGATCGTCCTGGACGGGCTCGCCGTGCGGTTCGGGTTCAGCCGCGGCGCGATGATCGGCTACTCCGATGACAAGCTCATCCTGCTTGCCTCGACGGGCGCCACCGGCGTCCCGAGCATGCCGGTCGCACCCGACGCGGTGATCGCCATGGCATGGGAACGGCGCGAGGTGCTGACCGTGCGACGTCTCGATCCCGAGCGCAATCCGCTGCTCAGCTCCGTACTGCCGGGCGGCCACAACCTGCTGGTCGCGCCGATGATCGCCGACGGACGCGCGATCGGCGCGATCGCGGTCGAGCATCACTCGCGCTCGATCTTCGGAGTCGAGCGCCGCGTCACGTCCGTCATGGGCCAGTTCGCGGCGGTCGCCGCGCTCAACCTGCGGAACGCCGTCCTCCTGCGCCACGTGCAGGACCTCGCGGAGCGCGACTCGCTGACGGGCGCCGCCAACCGTCGCATGTTCCAGATGGCCCTCGAGCGAATCCTGACGGAGCGCGAGGATGCCGGAGGAACCGAAGACGGACACGTGACCGCGGTCCTCTTCATCGACCTCGACGACTTCAAGGTCGTCAACGACACCCTCGGCCACGCGGCCGGCGACGCGCTGCTGGTCGCCGTGACCGAGCGCATCAACGAGATAGTGCGGGAGGGCGACCTGGTCGCGCGGCTCGGCGGCGACGAGTTCGCGATCCTGACCGATGACACCCCTGACCTGGAGCGCGCATCCGCGATGGCGGAGCGCGTCGCCCGCGAGCTTCGTGCTCCCTATCACATCGGCAACCAGGCCCTCACCATCAGCGCCAGCATCGGCGTCGCCTGCGCGCGCGAGGTGATGGCCACCCCATCCGAGACGGCGGAGGAGCTCGTCCGCAACGCGGACGTGGCGATGTACATGGCGAAGGCCAATGGCAAGTCCGGCTTCGCGCTCTTCGATCCGGGCATGCACGCCGCCGCGCGCGATCGCCACGAGCTGAGCTCACAGCTTCAGCGCGCCGTGGACCTCGATCAGCTCACGCTCGTCTACCAGCCCATCGTGGCGCTCGCCACCGGGCAGGTCGCCGGCCTCGAGGCGCTGGTGCGGTGGGAGCATCCGGAGCGCGGGACAATCACGCCCGGCCAGTTCATCGAGATCGCGGAGGAGAACGGGGCCATCCTTCCGATCGGCCGCTGGATCCTGCGCGCCGCCTGCGAGCGGGCCGCGACCTGGCTGCGGATGGGCATCACGCCGCCGACGATGTTCATGGCGGTCAACGTCTCCGCCCGCGAGATCCAGCAGCCCGGATTCGTCAACGCCGTGAGCGAGGCTCTCGCATGGGCGGAGCTCGCGCCGGACCGCCTCGTGCTCGAGATCACCGAGACCGCGCTCCTGCGCGCCACGCAGCCCACGATCGAGGTTCTCGAGTCGCTGCGCAACCTGGGCGTCCGCATCGCGATCGACGACTTCGGCACCGGCTACTTCTCGCTGAGCCACCTTCGCCAGTTCCCGGTCGACTCCCTCAAGGTGGCGAGCGAGTTCGTCCAGGTCGCTGAGACGGATTCGCGCTCCGCCGCGCTCGCGGGCGCCATCGTCGTGCTTGGCCAGTCGCTCGACATCGAGACGGTGGCCGAGGGCATCGAGACCGAGGCGCAGGCGCTCCGCATGAAGGCGCTGGGCTGCGTGTACGGCCAGGGCTACTACTTCGCCTATCCGCTCAGCGAGTCGGAGATCGAGGCGCCCGGCCCGTGGCTCCAGCTTCGCGACTCGCTCGAGACCACGCCGCTCCACATCGCGGCCATCGCGCAGCTCGACGAGGGCGACGTGCCGATCGTGCCGACCCCGAGGCGCCGGAAGGCCGATGCGCCGCCGATGGTGCCCCCGACCGAGGAGCTCACCGCCGCCACCCCAGAGCCCGAGCGACGACGCAAGCCGCGAGCCTCGCGGTCGAAGGCGGCCTGACCGCCAGCGCGTCCGGGCCCGCGGCCAATGCGGCCGACTTTGTTGCATACGCAACCAGTTCGTGACACAATCGGCCCATGCCCGCAGTCACCGTCGACGACATCACCGTCCTTCCCCGCATCCAGGCGCCCGACGTCACGATCGCCCGCCAGCGACCCGTCCGGAGCGTCACCAGCGCCCCGCGTGGCTTCGAGGGTGAGGGCTTCCCGGTGCGCCGCGCGTTCGCCGGCGTGGACCTTGCCGATCTCGATCCATTCATCCACCTCGACCAGATGGGCGAGGTCGAGTACGCGCCGGGCGAGCCGAAGGGAACGCCATGGCATCCCCACCGTGGCTTCGAGACCGTCACGTACATGATGGACGGCACGTTCGAGCACAGCGACTCGAACGGCGGCGGCGGGACGATCACGAATGGCGACACGCAGTGGATGACGGCGGGCGCCGGCATCCTGCACATCGAGAAGCCACCGGAGGCGCTCGTGGTGAGCGGCGGCCTGTTCCACGGCATCCAGCTATGGGTCAACCTGCCGCGCGACCAGAAGTGGTCGGCGCCGCGCTACCAGGACCTCCGTGCCGGTGAGGTCGCGCTCGTCGCGTCCGCGGACGGCGGGGTGCTCGTGCGAGTGATCGCCGGCGACGTCGCCGGACATTCCGGGCCGGGTTCCACCTACACCCCCATGACCCTCGTCCACGCGACGCTCAGCCCCGAGTCGCAGCTCTCGCTGCCGTGGCGCGACGATTACAACGCGCTCGTCTACGTCCTCGCCGGTTCCGGCACCGTGGGCGAGGCCGCGATCCCGATCCAGACCGGGCAGCTCGCCGTTTTCGGCCCCGGCAACACGATCTCCATCGGCGCCTCGAAGCGCCAGGAGAGCCGCAGTCCCAACCTTGACGTCCTGGTCCTCGGTGGGCGACCGATCCGGGAGCCGGTCGCCTGGGCGGGACCGTTCGTGATGAACACCCGCGACGAGGTGATGCAGGCGTTCGCCGACTACCAGGCAGGGCGCCTGGGCAGCATCCCCGCCGTCCACGGTGCCCCGACCTCGATCACCGAGCGCGCCTGACAGCTGTCGGCAACCCCCGTCCCGCCGCGGGCGGTCCTCGAGCAGCTCCTGCGTTCGGCAGCCAGGCCTGAACCAGAGTCCTCCGGGCGGGGCGCCGCCCCCGAGGGCCGATTCCGCCCGATATATCGGCCGCTATGCGCGCTGGCCGGTGTCGGGGCGCGGTTTGGCCGAAATACCAACCCCGCTCACGACCTCGGCGGCGGCTGACGCCGGAGCGAGCGCGTCGGAACCTCGATCCAGGCGGCAGAGCGCCTCGGCGCGGCCGCGCAGGAGCTCGGCACGACGGCGCGGGTCGTCCTCGCCGGCGGCGAGCAGTGAGTCGTAACGATCGAGCGCTTCCTGCCAGCCTCCCGAGGCAAGGAGGAGATCGGCGTCGAGGCGACCCACCGTCGGGCGGTCGTCCGCGACCGGGTCCGGCACGAAGAGCGCGGAGGGCCGCTAGGAGTGGGCTTGGCGGCGACGGCTGCCCACGGGCGCGGAGGAACGCGCTGAGGCGCGCCGTCCGCCGGACGCTCGTCCGAGAGCCTCCGAATAGAGGGCGTTGGCGCCCTCCGGGTCTCCCCACCCCGACCGCACGTCGGCCCACTCCGCCAGGACCTCGCGCAGCTGAGACCGGGAACGACGCTCTCGCAGCAGCGCGGCGGCCTGCTCGAACCGACTCTCGGTCGCGCCGCGGTCACCGGACCGATGCGCCACGCGGGCGAGGATGATGTTTGCCCCGACCGCCGCCAGATACGATCCGCCCTCACGCGCCGCGATCAGCGCGGCGTCGGACCGCTCGCGAGCCGTGGCGTCATCGCCGCGCGCGAATGCCAGCCGCGCCTCGGCTTCCGCGACCTCGGAGAGCAGCGCCGCGTCGTCGTGGCGGACGGCGAGATCCCGTGCCCGAGCGAGATGCTCACTGGCCCGTTCCGCCTTGTCGAGCTCGAGATATGTGATACCGAGATTGACCTCGACCTTGGCTTCGTCTACCTCGGCATCGGCGGCCCGATAGAGCGCCAGGCTCTCATGACCGACCGCGATCGACCGCTCGAGTTCGCCTGAGCGCTTGTGTTGCAGTGCGAGCGTGGCCAGGAAGGTGGCCCGCTGCCGCAGCGAGGCATCGCGGAGCAGGACTCGCGCCTCCTCCGAGTGGCCCAGGGCACGCTCGGGCTGGCCGTCCGACGCCTCCACGTGCGCGAGCGCCGTCAGCAGCCGGAACCCAAAGTCGGGTGTGACCGCGAGGCCCCGCCGTTCCCCGGCGAGCAGCTCCTGGAACACGCCGCGCGCTTCCGCCGTGTTGTCCGCGCGGTGGTGCGCCGTGGCGAGCCAGTAGCGGGCCACGGCGGCGTCCGCCGCGGCACCCAGCCCATCGAACAGCCCAGCGGCCTCGGCCGCCGGCCGGATGGCATCGTGTCCACGTCCCAGCCGGCAGAGCCCCTCGGCACGCCCGCGCAGCAGCTCGGCTCGATGACGACGGTCGTCGCCCGCCGACTCGAGCAGCGCGTCGTATCGGTCCAGCGCCTCCTGCACCTTGCCGGAGGCCATCAGCAGATCGGCCTCGAGCCGTCCCGCCGCCGGGCGGTCTTCCGCCACGAGATCGGGAATGGGGACGCCCAGGCGCTCGCTCAGGAAGGTGAGCGCCGCCATGGACGGCTTGGCGAGGCCGCGCTCGAGGGCGCTGATGTAGGCGGCCGTGTAGCGGCCCCTGGCCACCTCCGCCTGGGTGAGGCTTGCGCGCAGGCGGGCCTGGCGAATCCGTTCTCCGACGCGCCGCGCCACGTGGCTGTTGTCGACGACGAGGACGTTCCGCGTCCGCGGCTTGGTGCCTTCCGTCATTCGCTCACTATAGCCACGGCGCTTGCATCATGGTTGCGGACGGGCAACGGCCGCCATCCTTCCAAAAGAGGCCGGCGATGACGGGGGTCCTGGCGCTGATCATCCTCAGAGCCTTCGGAGTCCTGGCCTTCTAGCCGGACCCACCACGGCTGCGGTGGCCCGCGCCACCGCAGCAAATCTCGACAGGGCGGGGCAGGTGTGGTATCGCTGTCAGCCTCGATTTCAACTCTGACGTGCTCGTCTTTCGCCGCTACCGCCGATTGGAGCCTGCCGCCATCCGTCTCCGTACCGCCGCCCTCGTCACAGTCTTCCTCCTGCTGGCCGCCTGTAGCGCCGATGAGTCCGCGCCAGCCACGGACGCCACCCTAGAACCGACCGCGGCGGCGGCGGCGGCGACGCCCGAACCGACCGCCGAGCCCGATCCGACGGATGACGCCGCGACCGGAGAGGTTTGCCGCTCCGACGACCCGCCGGACCTCGCCTCCGGTTGGACCTTCCTGCGCGGCGGCGACGCGACGTTCGGCATCGCCTACCCCGACGATTGGGAGGATCTGAGCGGCGTCGCGGACTTCAACACTGCCACGCTCATTGACGAGGAAACCTTGGAGGAGCTCAGCCTGCCGGAGGACGCGGAGATCGAGGTCGACTTCGTGCGGTCCCCCGAAGAGATCCCGAACCTGAGCATATTCCGACTGGGCGAGGTGGACTCGACGACGGAGGAGATCGCCGACCGCGAGGCGGAGGGCTACGCGGAGCTCGACGATCTCGAACGCATCGTGGACGACTCGATCGAGGAGTGTCTCGGAGGCACGCCGGCCGTTGGCTTTTCGCTGGAGGCCGCCACGAGCGACGGCTTTCGCTTCTACCAGCAGAACCTCTTCGCGGTGCGCGACGGTGAGCTCTACCTGGTGCAGTGGCTCGATGAGCTCGACCCTGATCTGGAGCTTCTGGACGAGATCCTCGCCACGTGGGGCTGGATCGCCGGTTCCGAGGAGCCGAGCGGGTCGGGCGGCATCGCGGAGGCGGCCATGGCCACAGAGGTGGACGAGTCGCTCGACGACCCGGATCCCTCCACCTTCACCACCAGCTTCACCACCGATGCGCCCGCGATCTACGTGGTGTACAAGCCCGACTCGGGTGCCGTGGGTACGGTTGACATCACCTGGCTGATCGACGGCGAGGTGGAGTTCGAGTCCACCTTCGACGTGGACGAGAACACGAGCTGGGCATATGGCGGCATCACACCGGCGTCCGGCGGGTTCGCGCCCGGCGACTACGAGGTGCGTCTGGAGCTCAACGGCGACGAGGAAACCCTCGAGTTCACCGTCGAGGCGTCGCCGTGACGCTGGCGGCGGTCCGGCGAAGGCAGACCGGAATCGCGCGCGCCGTCCCCGGGGTCGCCGCGCTCTTCAGCGGGGCGGCGCTCCTCGCCCACATCCTGGCCGCCCGACGACTTCTCACCCCGAGGCTTGGCGCCGCGCTCATCGCAGCGGGCATCGGCGTGGCGCTGATGGGGCTGCTCGACATCCTTTTCGAGCTCGGGGCCGCGCTCGACGTCATGAGGCTCAGCTACGCCCCCGGCACGGTATGCGACGACCCCGTCAGCCTGGGCTGCCTGCTCTCGGACGGCGGCGCGGCCGCCGCCGCGGCAGCGGCCGCTGCCGCGGCGGGGAGCTCACGCGCGCCAGAGAACGCGGAATGGGCCACCCCCGAGCCGGTTATCCCTGAGTACGTGCCGGCGGGCCCGACCGGCTTCGACGCCGTGAACGACCCCGAATTCCAGGCACAGCAGGAGCAGTACCGGCGGGACCACCCTGACCTCAGGCCGACGACGCCGCCGCCAGGACTGGCCGACCAGATCGCAGGCGGCTTCTGGGGGAGCGTCCGCGACGCTTACGGCCGCCAGCAGTGACCGGAAGGCAAGATTGACCCAGCTCAAAGTCGATCGACGTGCTCCCGACTGGGGAACGCTCACGGTCGGACAGACCCGCGTCCCACTGCGGCTCGTCGTCGGCGTCGCCGGTGGTCTGCTCTGGCTGCTCGTCATGATCGTCCAGACCGGAGAGCACGCGTTCACAGCGCTGAGCACCAATCTGCTCTTCTTGGTTCCACTCATTCTCCTGGGCAGCCTGACGCGCACGGTCAGTCTCCGAATCCTCCTGGTGCTCTTCCTGACTGGCGCCTTTCTGATGGGTGTCATGCTCGTTGCCGGGATCTTCCTCGCGCCGCTCGGCGACCTGGCGAGCGGCCTGATCGGCCCGCTGCTGGAAGAGGTGCTCAAGATCGCGCCGGTGGTCTATCTGCTCTGGCGCTGGCGCGCTCGCCAGACATGGTGGTTGGGCGCAACCGATGTGCTGCTGATGGCGGCCGTCTCGGGTGCTGGTTTCGGGATCGTCGAGGACGCTCACATCCGGGCCAAGTTCGGCTGGCCCGCTCAGATCGACTGGCTGCCGGTCACCGAGATCGTCGGAAGCCGGGTCATCCCGGGGCACGCGATATGGACGACCATCGCCGGGGCAGGCCTGGGTCTTGCCCTGATGGTGCGCCACCTCCGCCTGCCCGCGATCGCCCTGGCCATCGCCGGATTCGCCTGGTCTGCGGCGGACCATGTCACGAACAACATGGGAACACTGGAAATCCTGGGCACGCTGAGCATCGTCCTGCTGTTCGTCGGCGTCGTCGCTGCGATCGGCATCGACCTGTACGTGCTGGGGCGGCCACGGCCATCCGTCCCCGAGTTCTCCACGCCCTCCTCAGCCGACAGTGGCGGTAAAGGTCTCGCCATGCGCTGGTCCTTCGTGACGGGGCGACGCGCTCTGGCGTATGCGCTGTGGCGCTTCGCCAACGCGCCGGACGTTGAGCGAGACGGCCCAACGCGCGCGGTGGATGCCGCCGCTCGCTCGCTGATCGAACGCCATCTGGCGAATGCGCCGTCGCCTGCGATCCCAACGACCACGAGCGGGCGGTGAGCAGTCAGATCTGATCTGCGGCGGGCGAGCCGAAGTTTCAGTCGGAGGGGCCGGAGAAGAGCTCCACCCATTGATCGAGGGAGCAGGCGCGGTTGGTGAACTCGGTGATGGCCGCATCGAGGTCACCGCGCTCGATGGCCGATCGGATCAGGCCAGGGCACGACCGACGCGAGGATCGCCACAGAGGGGCTCATCCATGGGACCAATCTGCTCCACGGCAGAAAGGCACAACCCATGGTGCGATGAAAGGTCGGTAGGATGGCGACCATGGAAACGAAACTGGGGATCCTTCTCTGGAGCCAGGCCACGGACTGGCCGTCCTTCGAGTCCGCCGCGAAGCGCGTGGACGAGCTCGGGTACGAGCACCTGTGGACCTGGGACCACGTCTACGCGATCTTCGGCGACCCCTACCAGCCGATCTTCGAGGGCTACACGACCCTCGCAGCCTGGGCCAGGGTGACGAGCCGCGCGCGCCTGGGCCTGCTGGTGGGAGCGAACACCTTCCGCAACCCCGGGCTGGTCGCGAAGGCGGTCACCACGCTCGACCACATCAGCGGCGGGCGCGCCATCGCCGGCATCGGCGGTGCGTGGTTCGAGCAGGAGCACACCGAGTACGGCATCGACTTCGGCTCCGGCTTCGGCGAGCGGCTCACCTGGCTGGACGAGGCGGTCGGGGCCATGCGTGGCATGCTCGACGGCGAGTCGGTCACATCCGAGCCCGGCGGGCGGTATCGGTTCAACGGCGTCCGGATGATCCCGCCACCGATCCAGAAGCGGTTGCCGATCATGATCGGCGGCTCCGGCGAGAAGAAGACCCTGCGGACCGTGGCGAAATACGCCGACATGTGGAATGCCATGGGCAGCGCGGAGACGCTGCGGCACAAGGACTCGGTGCTGCGCGAGCATTGCGAGGCCGTGGGGCGCGACCAGGCGGAGATCGAGCGCACCGTCGGCTGCAAGCCGATCATCCGCGACACCGAGGCCGAGGCACGTCGAGTCTGGGTGGCGCAGATGGAGCACAACCGGACGCCGATGGACAACGTCGAGAAGGACGAGACGTTCTGGGTCGGGACCCCGGAGCAGCTGGCCGAGATGATGGTGGCGCGGCGCGACGTCGGCTTCGGCACCTTCATCGCCGAGATGGCGGCGCCGTACGACACCGAGACCCTGGAGCGCTGGATCGGCGAGGTGAAGCCGATGGTCGACGCCGCCTGATCGTCGCCGATCTCTGACTTCTGAGGGCCTTGGATGAGCTCGCGGCCGGCGAAACTCGCCGTGTACCTGGAGGTCGCTCAAAAGCGCACCTTTGCAGGTGCCCTGGAATGGCCCGGCTGGGC
>JBDTWT010000011.1:0-16961 GCA_040006555.1 Chloroflexota bacterium | reverse complement strand
GGTCGTCCGACGGCTCGAAGCCGGAGCGCAGGATCACGTAGCTGAAGATCGCCTGGCCGGTGAGCGGGTCCGAGCGTCCGACGACCGCGGCCTCCGCCACTGAGGGGTGCGAGACGAGAGCCGACTCCACCTCCGTGGTCGAGATCCGGTGCCCCGAGACGTTCATCACGTCGTCGATCCGCCCCAGGAGCCAGAAGTAGCCCTCCTCGTCCCGCTTGCAGCCGTCGCCGGCGAAGTAGCGGCCCGGGTAGCGCGACCAGTAGGTCTCCTGGTATCGCTCGGGGTCGCCGTACAGCCCGCGCAGCATCGCCGGCCACGGGCGCTCGAGCAAGAGGTACCCGCCCCCGCCGAGCGGCGCGGAGGTCCCCGCCTCGTCGACGACGTCGGCCTTCACTCCAGGAAAGGGGAAGGTGGCGCTCCCCGGCTTGAGCGTGGTGATCCCCGGGAGCGGCGTGATCATGATCATGCCCGTCTCGGTCTGCCACCACGTGTCGACCACCGGGCAGCGGCCGCCGCCGATCTCCTTCCAGTACCACGCCCACGCCTCGGGGTTGATCGGCTCGCCGACCGATCCGAGCAGGCGCAGCGAGCTGAGGTCGTCATCGGCGAATGCGTCGGCGCCGTACTTCATGAGCGCCCTGATGGCGGTCGGGGCGGTGTAGAGGATCGTGGCGCGGTACTTCGCCGCGATCTGCGCCCATCGGTCCTTCACCGGGAAGTCGAAGGCGCCCTCGTAGATGATGCCGGTGGTCCCGTTCGCGAGCGGCCCGTACACGATGTACGAGTGGCCTGTCACCCAGCCGATGTCGGCCATGCACCAGTAGACGTCAGTCTCCGGCTTGAGGTCGAAGATGTACCGATGGGTTGCCGACACCCCGGCCAGGTACCCGCCGGTCGTGTGCATGATCCCCTTCGGCTTGGCCGTGGTGCCAGAGGTGTACAGGAGGTAGAGCAGGTCCTCGGAGTCCATCGGCTCCGGGTCCGCGGTCGTGGGCTTGCCCTCCACGAGCTCGTGGTACCAGTGATCGCGGCCCTGGTCCCAGGCGACCTCCTCGCCGGTGCGCCGCACGACCACGCAGTGCTGGACCGATGACGTCCGCGCGATCGCCTCGTCCGCGTTCTTCTTCAGCGGCACCGTGGCGCCCTTGCGGTAGCCGCCGTCCGCGGTGATGACGACGGTGCACTCGGCGTCCTCGATGCGCCCGGCGAGCGCATCGGCGGAGAAGCCGCCGAAGACGACCGAGTGGGCGGCGCCGATTCGCGTGCAGGCGAGCATCGCCACCGGCAGCTCCGGGATCATCGGCATGTAGATGGCGATCCGGTCGCTCTTCTTCACGCCGAGCTCACGCAGCGCGTTCGTGAAGCGGCACGTCTCCTCGAGCAGCTGGGCGTAGGTGATCGTGCGCGTGTCGCCGGGCTCGCCCTCCCAGAAGTAGGCGACCCGATCGCCGAGACCGGCGGCGACGTGGCGGTCGAGGCAGTTGGCGCTCACGTTCAGCCTGCCGCCGATGAACCACTTTGCGTAGGGCGGCTCCCAGGTGTAGAGGTCGCTCCACGGTTCCATCCAGTCGAGCCGATTCCCCTCCTCGGCCCAGAAGGCGCGGAAGCCCTCCTCCGATGCGGTGCGCTCGTAGATGGCCGGGTCGTTGAGCAGGGCCTGCGCGCGGAAGTCGGCCGACGGCTCAAAGGTGCGGTCCTCACGCAGGAGGTTCTCGATGGCCTGCTTGGCGTAGCGCCCCTCGATCGTCATTCGCGGATTCTAGTGGCGGCGTTGACGCCGACGTCCTGGTCCCGCCGTCCGGGCCTGACACTTGCTCCGCAGTCGGGCATGCGTTCCCCTCTCGGCCCGGCGCTCGTCATCCTCGGCCTCGCGACGACGCTCCTCGTGGGACTCGTCCTGTTCCAGACGATCGCGCAGCGCGACGATCTGGATCGGATCGATGAACGGCTGGAGGCGATCAGCCAGGAGATCGCGGCGCAGGAGCCGGGCATAGCCCGCGGCGAGCTACAGCGAACCCTGAACGACCTGGAGTCGCGCCTTCGCGCCTGGATGCTCGATAACATCGCGGATGCCGGTCCCGCCGCCTCGCCGGGCAGCGGCTCTGCGGGCGACGCTGATGAGATCCTCGATCGCCTCGACGAGGTGATCGACCGTCTCGAGGCGCTGGACAGGCGACTCGACCAGATCTGCGAGGGCGTCCCAATCTGCTAGGCCGCTGCCCCCGAGCCCCGCTCGCGAATGGCGACCAGCAGGACGGCCGCAGCGACATACGACGCGGCCATCACCCCGAAGGCGACCGGGAAGCCGAAGCTGGCAGCGACCGAGCCGATGATGAACGCCCAGAAGGCGCCGATGCCGAAGGCGAACGTGAAGTAAACGGCGAAGGCGACGTCGCGCATCGGTCCGGTGGCGCGGTCGGCGAGGTACGCCTGGAGCACGGGTGACTCGCTGAAGACCGCGGTCCCGAACGGGAGCAGCAGCGGCACGAGCAGGAACAGGTTCGCGCCGGCGGCGAGGAAGGCGAGGATGCCCGCGGCCGAGAGCAGGTAGTACGCGACGAGCGTCCGCCGCCGCCCGATGCGGTCCGACAGCATGCCCGCCAGGATCGGTCCGACCACCGCGCCGACGAGGAGCAGCGCGTAGAGCAGTCCGACCGTGGTCGCGTCGAAGCCGAGCGGTCCGGCGAGGTAGAGGACCATGAACGGCGCGACGATGTCGAGCCCCCGGCCCCCCGCGGCGACCAGCGATGCCGCGAGGATGAGACGCAGATCGCGGCGCCCGATGACCTCGCGGATCTGCGACCGGACGGAGCCGGACGCGCGCGCCGCACGACGGTACGCGGCGTGATCCTCGCGGACGAGGAGGGCGAGCAGCACGCCGATGATCAACGGCGGCAGGCCGAACAGCGCGAGGGTGGCCTGCCAACCGACCGACAGCAGCAGGGCGCCGCCGACGAACGGCACGAGGATGGTCCCGACGTTCCCGCCGCTGATGTGCGCGCTGATGGCGAACCCACGCCGCTCGGCCGGGAAGAGGTCGGAGAGGAGGCCGTTGCCGACCGGGTGCTGCGGGCTGGCGCCGATCCGCGCGGCGCTGATGGCGGCGAGCAACTGCCCCATCGACTGCGAGAGCCCCGCCACCAGGAGGCTCGTGCCGAAGACGATCTGCCCGCCGGCGAGGAGCGCCGGCCGCGCCACGTAGCGGGTGAGGAAGCCGTAGGCGAGCTGCATCGAGCCGCCGACGGCGGTGGTTATGGCGATGAAGGTGCCGATGTCCCTCGCGTCGAGACCGTACTGCGTGATCACGATCGGATAGACGAGCGGCATGAGCGCCGACTGGGCGTGGATCGCGGCGTGCGCCACCGCCAGGAGGCCCAGCGTCAGACGGGGGCGGTTCCGGATGCGACTGCTAGGATCGGCGGCAATGGCGCCCACCTCACGCCCCGCCGCGCGCAGCAGCTACGAGGCGCCGAGCCTCGAGGCGAGCCTGATCGGCACCGTGGCCCCGGTGATGCGGCACCTCGTCGCCCATGCGCGGCGCCGCAAGACGTGGGGCGACCTCACCTACCAGCAGTACAACGTCCTGCGACTGATCGACACAAACGGCCCGCAGCCCCAGGCCGAGCTGGCGCGGCGGCTGATGGTCAGCGCCCCGGTGGTCACGCGCTTGGCGGCGGGCCTCGCCGACGCCGGCCTCGTCGAGCGGCGCACCGACGCGAGGGACCGTCGCGCCGTCCTGCTGACCCTTACCGCCACCGGGCGACGCCGCTCGCGCGCCATGCGCCGCGACCTGCTCGAGGCCGCGCACGAGCTCCTCGAGCCGCTGCCCGAGGAGCGGCGGGCGGCCGTGGCCGCCGCGCTCGAGGAGCTCCAGGTCCTGCTCCCGACCCATTCAGCGAGCCGCTGAGGCGACCCGCGGCTCGGCGCCGCCGGCGGGGACCCGCTCCGAGGACGTGTCGAGGAGCGTGACGCCGAGCGGCCCCCGTCGGGCGGCCGCGCGCAGCCCGAGCGCCACGATCCCGAGCACCAGCATCGAGATCGCGGCACCGACCAGGAATGCCGCGGGGCTCCCCCACGCCTCGGCCACGGCACCGGCGAAGAGGCCGCCAAGCGGTGCGGACCCGGCGAAGACGGTGACGTAGAGGGACATGACCCGCCCGCGGAGCGCATCGGTCACGTTCGCCTGCACCGTCGCGTTGATGGTGTTGATCATGAGCATGCTGAAGTAGCCGGACAGCAGCACGAGCGGGCCGGCGATCCACACCTCCCGCGACAGCCCGATCCCGACGAGCAGCAGCGCGAACACCACGCCCCCACCGAGCATGAGCGTGATTGCTCGCCGCTGCCGCATGAACGCCAGGGTCAGCGACCCCGCCAGCGCCCCGACGCCCATCCCCGCGTAGAGCAGCCCGTAGCCATCCGCCCTGAGCTTGAGCACCTCCGTGCTGAAGAGCGGCAGCAGGATCTGGAAGTTGAAGCCGAACGCCGCGATCCCACCGAGCAGGACGAGGGACCACAGCACGAGTGGCGTCCGCACGGCGTAGCGCATGCCTTCGGCCAGGCTGTGGAGCACCGGCGGGTGACGGTCGGGCTGCTTCGGACGCCGGATCTCGCGAGGGTTCATGCGCAGCAGCGCGGTGAGCACGCCCGCGTAGGTCACCGTGTTGATGCCGAGGTTCATCGCCACCCCCGCGATGTCGGAGCCGGTCAACGCCGACCCCAGGGCGATGATCACGCCGGCGAGCGCCGGGCCGACCACGCGGGCGGAGTTGAAGGCCATCGAGTTGAGCGCGATCGCGTTGGCCAGCAGGTGCCGCGGGACCAGCTCGGCGGAAAGCGCCTGCCTGACCGGCATGTCCACGGCATTGATCAGGCCGATGACGAAGGCCATCGCGTACACCATCGGGATCTGCACGACCCCCGTGGCGGTGAGGACGAAGAGGACGAGCGCCTGGACCGAGGCCGCGATCTGGGTGCCGATGAGCGCCTTGCGCTTGTCGATCCGATCGGCCAGCACGCCCCCGAACGGCGCGAGGGCCAGGGATGGACCGAACTGGAGGACGGCGACGAGGCCGAGCTGGATCGGCGTTCCGCCGAGGGCAAGCACCAGCCACGGCAGGGACACCTGCTGCATCCACGTGCCGATCAGGCTCACGACCTGGCCCGACCAGTAGAGCCGATAGTTCCGCACGCCGAGCGCGGCGAAACCCCGCCTCAGCCCGCTCGTCGGGTTCTGCGGGGTGGATTGCGCTTCGGTCTGGGCCAGTCTGCCGCCTGGAAGCTGTTCGGCCATCGTCTCCGCCGGAAGTTGCCCATGCTAACAATCGCGCACGGCCGCTGCGGCGCGATCTCAGGCCGCCTGGCGCTCCACGCCGCTCGTCGCCGCCCGCTCGTGCGCGACGACGAACCCTCGGGGCTCCTCGACGTTGCGCAGGCGCCATGCCACGAGGCCAAGGATGCCGATGGCCAGGGCGGCTCCCACGACAAATCCTGCTGGTGCGCCGAACGCCTGCGCCATCGCGCCGGCGAACAGGCCGCCGATCGGCGCGGTGCCGGCGAAGACCATCACGTACAGCGACATCACCCGTCCGCGGAGCGCGTCGGGGACGCTGTTCTGGATCGTGACGTTGATGGTGTTGACCATCAGCATCGAGGCGAAGCCGATGCCGACGACGAGCGCGAAGGCCGCCAGCGGGCTGCGGAATAGGCCAAGGGCGACCTCCATCGCCAGGAAGACGGCCCCGCCACCCACGATGAGCGGAAACATCGCGCGACGCCGCGCCATGAAGGCAAGCAGCAGCGAGCCCAGCAGGGACCCGGCGCCCATCGCCGCGAAGAGCGCGCCGTAGCCCCCGGAGCCAAAGCGCAGCTCGTCTCGCGCGAAGACCGGCAGCAGCGTCTGGAAGTTCATCGCCAGCATCGCCGTCCCGCCCAGCAGGACGAGCGGCCACAGCACGGCCGGCGTGGCGATGGCGTATCGCACGCCCTCCGCGAGGCTGGTGCGGATGGACGGGAAGGTCTCAGGGCGCTCGATGCGTCGGAAGGTCGCGGGGGTGAGCCGCCACAGGCCGATGAGGACCGACAGGTAGCTCAGCGCATTGAGGCCGAACACGATCCCCACGCCGAATCCGGCGATCAGCACGCCGGCGATCGCCGGCCCGATGACGCGCGACAGGTTGAACGAGGTCGAGTTCAGCGCGATCGCGTTGACGAGGTCCTCCTGGGGCACCAGCTCGGCGGCGAAGGCCTGGCGCACGGGCATCTCGACGGCGTTCACGAATCCGGCGCTCAGCGCCAGAACGTACAGGTGCCAGATCTGGATCGCCCCCGTGATCGTCAGCCCGAAGAGGATCGAGGCGTTCACCATCGCGACGGCGTTCACGATCAGCAGCGTCCGTCGCTTGTCGACGCGGTCGGCGAGGACGCCGCCGATCGGTGCGAGCACCATGGACGGGGCGAACATCAGCGCGAGCACCGAGCCGAGCTGGAGCGGCGATCCGCCGAGCTGGAGCACGAGCCACGGGTGCGCGACCGACTGCATCCAGGCGCCGACGAGGCTGCCGATCTGGCCGAACCAGTAGATGCGGTAGTTGCGGTGGCGCATGGCCGCGAACCCGCCGCGGAGGCCGCCGCCATGGGTACCCGGACGGGGCGCCGCCCCATCGGGACGGCGCTGCTGGCGGATGAAGGAAGGCACTGCGCGGCTGATCCGGCGCGGCAGCCGGGTGATCGTCATTTCGTTAGCAATGCTAACAAACTCGACGTCCCCGATCAACCCTGCCAATGGTCCGGTCGGCGCCGCGCGAGCGGCGATCGGTCGCCGGCCGGTCCGTCCGCCGCTCATCGTCGCGTGACCCTTGGGTTGGGTCATTGACCGCGCCGTCATCGGTGAGTCAGTCACCTTCCCGCGCGGCGGGACGCTCCAGCGCTGATGACGGCTGCGCCGCGTCACTTCCGCTCCTGCGACCCAGCGGGTGGTCATCTGACCGATTCGGCCGCGTCGAGGGAACCACCGGGCGGTCATCTGACCGATTCGGCCGCCGCGAGACAACCACCGGCGCGGCTCCGTTCGTGGCCGCCACCTCCCCGTTCGCCTCCGGCCACAGCGGCGCTATTCCGTGTGGAATGGATGGGAGGTCGGACGGTCGGCGGGACCCTGGGGTTGCCCGCTGTAGGGGCGGTCCTCCTGCGATTCAGTCACACGGGACTGAGTCGCCGGATGGGTCGATCGGAGACGGAGCTACCCGATGGTTCGTTCGCTGATCCAGTCACAGGGGAATACGGAGCGTCGGATACGGAGCGTCGGATACGGAGCGTCGGATACGGAGCGTCGGATACCCCGGGTCAGCCAGTGCCGAAGAGGATGTCCCTGATGATCGGCGTGGGAGGCGTTCCGTGGCTGAGGACGCTCTCGAGGAACGGCCGCCAGGCGAACTCAGCGCCGTCGGCTTCTGCCCGGCGGCGCGCCTCACGCTCGAGGTCGGTCATCTCGGCGCTGCCGAGGAAGTACTCGCACAGCTGGGTGGACGACAAGCGCGCCCGGTTCCACTTCTCCGAGGCCTCCGAGCGCTCCTGGAAGCCGCCGTCCACCATGAGCGACATCGCCTCCTCCTCGGTCATGCCCGGCTCGCGCGCGTGGATCCGGATGTCCATCAGCGTGTTCGTGACGGCGCGCAGGAAATACTTCCAGTGGGCGAGCAGCAGGGCGGGGTCGTCGGCGCCGTAACCGACGTCCATCATCACCTGCGTCACGTACACCGCCCACCCCTCGGCGAAGACGCCGGAACCGAAGACGGCTCGCGGCAGCGAGTCGCATCGGTTCGACCAGGCCAGCTGGAGGTAGTGGCCGGGCACCGCCTCGTGGATGGTGAGGATGCGGAGTGAGCGGGCGTTGTCCTCGCGCAGCTTCGACTCGACCTGCTCGGGCGTCCAATCCTCGGGCGCCGGGGTGATGGCGAAAAAGCTCTTCAGGCCGCGGTCGAGCGGCCCGGGCGGGATGAGCATCGCTCCACCGAAGGCTCGGAGGAAGGGCGGGGTCCAGATGATGTCGAGCGGGTCCTCCGCCAGGCCGATGAGGTCGCGCTCGCGAACGAAGGCCTCGATCGTGGCCACCTCGGCGCGGGAGTAGTCGAGGAGCTCGTCGGCGCGCGGGTGCTCCTTCGCGATCTCGTCGAGGACGCGGCGGATCAGGGCGTCGGTGTCGTCTGGCGGCGTCTCGTCACCGATGAGGGTCGGCCACAGGTCGCGCGCGATGCGCAGCATCTCGGCCCGGACCTCGTCATAGGCGGCGGTGGCACGGCGCTCGAGCTCGTCGGGCGTCGCCGTGGCCTTGAGCGCGTGCCGGAACTTGCGCTCGTACAGGGCGCGGCCCAACCGGAAGTCGCCGGTCGCCGCGGGCAGCAGCTCGTCACGCAGCCACGCGGTGTACGTGTCCACCGCCTGCGCCGCGCCCTCGGCAGCGCGCTCCACTCTCGCGCGGAGGTCGGCGTCCTCGAGCTCCGCGGCCATGCCGGCGGCCGTACGCGACAGGTCCGCCACCCCTGGCATCGTCTCGATGGCCTTCTGGACGTGGAAACGGCTCACCGCGCGACCACGCCCCGAGGTCAGGTTCGCGCGAGCCGCGTCGAGGGTGGCCGGCAGCGCCTCCATCCGGCCGGCGGCGCTCCGGAGGCGGTCCGGAAGGGGGGCGAACTCGCGCGACAGCAGCGAGAAGAGCCCTCCGCCGAGGAGGTACGTGTAGACGACCGCGTTCCAGCCGAGCTCGTCGAGCTCCTCCTCATCGAACCGCAGCGCGTCGATCTGCGTGAGGAGCACGCGCCGGTCGATCGCCTCGTCACGGTTCAACGCGCCGGCGTCGAGGGCCTCGAGGCGCTCGCGCGCATCGGCCAGGAACGAGAGTCGCTCGCGGCGGCCCGCCTCGGTCAGGTCAGGCCAGCGGTCGTCATGCTCGTGGTTGCCCGCCTCGGTGGCGTGGATCGGGTAGTGGCGGAAGAAGTCGTCGAAAAAGCGGTGAGCGGTGTCGGCAAATGTCATCGGTGCATGGTGCCATGCATAACGATCGCGTCAGGGGGCTCGCCCGACGGGAGGTGCAGGAGCGGGATCGGCGATCAGGGGAGGCGGGACACCTTGCCGTCGACGACCTCGACCACGAACATCCCGGTCGTCCCGGGAACGCCGGCCGTGCACGTGCCGAGGTCATCCTCGACGAAGGCGGCCTCGACGATGTACGAGTCGCCGACACGTTGAACCGACAGGACGTCCATCGGACACCACGTCTCCAGGATGGTGCGAGCCGCCTCCTCGCGCTCCAACGTCGTGTCGGACACGACCACTCGGTCGGACATTACGGCCGTGGCCGCCTCCTGGTCACGCTCGTTGACCGCATCGATCCAGGCCCGAACCACCGGCTCCTCGCTGGCGCCAGACGGCGCGGGCGTGGGTGTAGGCGACGGGCCGCCGATGTTGCTCCCGAGCAGGTTGATCCCGAGGACAACGGCGATCACGATTGCGACGGCGCCCAGGGCGAACCGCATGGGGGTGTTCATGTGCGAAAGCCTCCGGGCCGGCCACCAGGTGGCGCGTCCCTGATGGGTCGAGGGCAGCTGGTCGAGCACGGCGTCCAGGACTCGGTCCGGAAGCTCCGTTGGCCCATCCAGCAGCCACGACCGGACGATGCGTGTGGTATCGCGATCGGAGCTCACTGAGCCACCTCCCGCGCCGGTGGCCGCGCATCGGCGTCGAGTGCCGCGCGCAGCCCGCGCATCGCATGATGAAGTCGAGATCGGACCGTCCCGGCCGGGACGCCGAGCGTCTCGGCGATCCGGTCGAGCGGCCAGTCGAGGTAGTGGTGCAGCACCACCACCGCACGGTGGTCGATGGAAAGCCTCCGGAAGCCGCGCTCGAGCTGATCGCGATCGACGATCGAGTCGGAGCCATCCGCCTGCATCGGCTCATCCGAGGGAAGCAGGCGCATGTTCGGCGACCATTGGCGGGACTTCCGGCCCTCGGCATAGCAGGCGCGCACGAGAAGCCGATACGACCAGGCGTCGAAGCGCGCCGGATCGCGGAGCTGCGGGAGGTCCTGCCAGATGGCGAGCAGCGCCTGCTGCGTCGCGTCCTCGGCGAGGTCGATGTCGCGCAGGATCCTGTGCGCCACCGCGTGAAGCCGATCGCCGACGGCGACGGCAAGGCTCGCGAAGGCCTCTTCGTCGCCGCGCTGTGCTCGAGTCACGAGATCGGTATCCATGCCTCTTCCGTTCGGGCCGGCGTCTGCTCGGGCCGGCCCACTCACACGGTATGGGCAGCTCGGACGTAGGCAGGACTCAATCTTCGTCGCAGGCGCTAGCCTTTCAGGGTGAGCGAGAACCTCTGCTACACCGATGCCTATGCCCGCGTGGTCGAGGCCGTCGTCGTGGAGCTGGACGCAGATGCGAATGCCGTGCTCCTCGACCGGACCGTCTTCTACCCCGGTGGCGGCGGACAGCCGGCGGACACCGGCGTCCTCGTGGGCGATTCGGGCGGGTCGTGGCGCGTCACCGGCGCGAAGAAGCGCGAGGACGACATCTGGCACACGATCGAGGCGGGCTCCGAGCTGCCCGCGCTCGACACGAAGGTCAGCGCCGAGATCGACTGGGACCGGCGGCATCAGCTCATGCGGACCCACTCGGCGCTCCACGTCCTTTGCGGCGTGGTCTGGCGCGACCACCACGCCTCTGTCACCGGCGGGAACATGGAGCCGCTCTCGGGACGGATGGACTTCGAGTTCGAGACGATGTCCGGCGACCTCGTGGGGGAGATCGAGCAGCGCGTGAACGAGGAGATCGACGCGGACCGCGAGATCCTCGTCTCGATCCTGCCGCGCGAGGAGGCGCTCGCCATCCCGGACCTCATCCGCACGAAGATCAACCTGCTGCCGGAAGGCATCACGGAGATCCGCACCATCGAGATCGTCGGGCTGGACCTCCAGGCCGATGGGGGGACGCACGTCGGGCGCACCTCGGAGATCGGCCGCGTGCGAGTCACCGGCTACGAGTCGAAGGGCCGAATCAACAAGCGGATCAGGATCGAGGTGGCCGACGCCTGACGGACATCATTCGAAGCTTCCGCGCCACGCCGGCGGCGCGATTCAGACCCGCGCTCGGGGAGGGCCTTCGACTTGCCGCCCAGCGACAGCATCTACGAGGCAGGCCGGCTTGAGGCCGGGAATACACCCGCTGCCTGCTCATCGTTTGCCGCCGAACGCACAGGAGCACCAGTCATCGGACTCAGCCTCGTAGTTCGTTGCACGTGGCGGCAACTTCGCAGCGCTGCGGCCCCCGGCGGCGCGGACTCAGAGGCTGCGCCGGACGATCGGAGCGTTCCCGCCGCTACTGCTCCCGCCTCTCGAGCAGGAAGAGGGTCCGAGGCGAATCGGAGATGCGCGACTCGCGCGTGATCCTGAAAAGGCCGCCGAACGCCTCGCGGAAGCCGTCGATGGTGTAGCGCTCGAAGATGTCGCGGCGGGCGGCGAGCAGGCGCTGCGTCATCGGGTCCTCCTTGGGCACGAACTCGACGATCGCGCGCGGCGCGATGCGTGCGAACACCTCGGCGATCCCCTCGAGCGGCACGTTGTTGCCGATGGCGAGATGGTGCACGAGCGCGAGCGCCATGACGACGTCCGGCTCGCCGCGGTCGAAGAAGGAGCGTCGCTCACGCAGCCCCCAGCCAAGCGCAGGAGACGGGTTCGCCAGGTCGATGACGAGCGGCAGGACCGCCGGGTTGCGGACTCCGCGAACGTGGCGCCAGTGGGCCTCCACGCTTCCCGCGTCCTGGTCGAACGCAACGACCCGGTACCCGGCCTGGGTCGCGAGCGCGCTGTAGACGCCGGTGTTCGCGCCGAGATCCCAGGCCGTGTGGCCGCGAGCGAGCACCAGCATCGCGCGCACGATCTCGCCCTTCGACGCGGTGGCCGCATCGGAGTACGAGGTGGAGGTGGCGTAGTCGGCCCACGGTCCCCCGGGCTCGACACGCAACCCGGCGACCGTTCGTCGCAGCGAGTCGAGGAGCGCGCGCTGCCCGGTGGGACTGATGCGTCGCGTTCGCGCCCCGGTGCCGCTCGCGGCCGGATCGGCCCCGGCCCGGCGCTGGGCGCGGGCGTGGAGGTGAATGTGCGCGGACAGCCCGAGGTTGAGGCGCGTGCGCCATGGGAGCAGCGCGGCGGCGAGGTCGAGCGGGATGCCGTCGATGAAGTCGCGCAGCATGAGCCCGCAGCGCCGGTCGCGGTGCGCCATGAGGGCGAGCGGGGCGAGGAAGTGCTCGCAGAACTGGCGGTACGCCGGCCACGGCTCGGTGTCGGGGGCGACCTCGAAGCTCAGGCTGTCAATGAAGATCGGGCGCCCCTGGTCGAACTGCACGTTGTAGGCGCTCGCGTCGCGCAGCCGCAGCCCGGCGTCGAGCGCCCGCGACTGGAGGTCCAGGGTCAGGAGCGCGGCCTCCTGGAGCTGGCTGAAGCACCACTCGTATGGGTAGGAGATGACATCGACGACGCGCGGTTGGATGACGGCGACAGGGCCGGGAACGGCTGCGAGCCCGTGAGCCGCGTCGGCGTGCTCGACGAGGAGGCCGTCGGCGACCAGGCGCGAATAGAGCCCCGAGGACAGAAACGCCGCCCAGTCATCGGCTGCGGGCGGCTGGATCTGCCGATAGAGGACGCCGTCGCGGCGGAAGACGAAGCCGGCGGGGTCTCGGAACGAGGCGGGGTCGACCTCCGCCCCGTCAGGGCTTGGGAGTGGAATCCTGGTCGCGCGTCGCGTGGTTCGAACCATCGCCGCGCAGTCTGCGCCAGCCGCCGCCGATGGCGCGACGGAAGAAGAACGGGACGGCCAGCACGCCTGCCAGGAGGACCTGGAGGAGCATGCTGCCGGAGCCGGGGTCGATATATGCCAGCAATGGCATGGCTGGGGTGCCTCGCGTAGTGTTAGCCGGATGTTAACCGCACGCGGCGGGCCAATCCAGCGGCGCCTCCCTGAGCTCCCACTGCATCCGCTCCTGGCGGCTGCGTATCCGGTCGTCTTCCTGTTCGCGACGAACGCCGCCGAGCAGGTGACGCTGGCCCCGCTGTGGGTGCCTCTCGGCCTGGCGCTGGCGGGCACCGCGATCGTCCTGCTGGTGCTGAGGCTCATCACACGCGACTGGCACTGGGCGGCCCTGCTCACCACCGTGCTCGTCGCCGGCTTCTTCGGCTACGGCCACGCCTGGGTGGGCATCGGCGGCGCGCTCGACAGCCAGTGGCCGCTGATCGGCGCGTGGGGACTGCTCGTTGGGATCGCCCTGTTCGCGGCCTGGCGGTTCCGCGCGTGGGCGCGACGGGCGACTCCCGCGCTGAACCTCGTCGCGGCGCTCCTGCTGCTGATGAACAGCTGGGGACTGACGCAGGCGGTCGTGGCCCACGGCGCCTCCGGGCTCGGGGAGTCCGAGGCCTCGAGCGCTGAGCTCGACCCCGGACGGGGGGATGCGCCGGACGTCTACAACATCATCCTCGACCGGTACGCCGGTTCCACGGCCCTGGCCGAGGCGTTCGACTTCGACAACGAGCCCTTCCTGGCGGCCCTGGAGGAGCGCGGCTTCCGCGTGGCTCGCCACGCCCACGCGAATTACATCAAGACGCCGCTCTCGCTGGTCAGCTCGCTGAACATGGAGTTCCTGGACGCCGAGCAGCTGGCGTCGGAGCAGGAGTCGGGGCGCGACCGTGACCCGATCCATCGGCTGCTCCGTGGTCGGCTCGCCGTCCCGGCGGCCTTCAAGGCGATCGGCTACCAGTACGTGCACGTCGCCAACTGGTGGCAGCCATCGGCGACGAACGTCGACGCGGACCGCGTCTTCCGCTACGCGGGGCAGGACGAGTTCTCCGCGGTGCTCGCGCAGACGACGCTGCTGCGCGCCTTCAACGAGCCTGAGGCGGCGCCGACCGACCCATACGACTGGCAGGTCCTGCACAACAACACGCGATACGCGCTCGACAAGCTGGACGAGATTCCCCAGCTCCCGGGGCCGAAGTTCGTGTTCGCGCACCTGCTCATCCCGCACGACCCGTACGTCTTCGACGTCGACGGCTCATTCATGGGACGCAGCCAGGTGGCGGAGCAGGGACGGGTCGACAGCTACCGGCGGCAGCTCCAGTACGCGAACACCCGGATTCTCGGGGTCATCGATCGCATCATCGCCGAGTCCGACGACGCGGTCATCTTCCTGCAGGCCGATGAGGGCCCCTTCCCGGCGCGCTATGCCGAGGACGAATGGGGATTCCGCTGGCGCGACGCGACCGATGCTGAGCTCGAGGAGAAGTTCGGGATCCTGTTCGCGATGCGCGTCCCCGGAGCCGATGTCGACGCCGCGGGCTTCCACGACGAGATGACGCCGGTCAACGCGTGGCGCGTCATCTTCAACGCCCGCTTCGGGACCGATCTCCCGATGCTTCCCGATCGAAGCTGGGCCCACGTGAGCCTGTACGACTTCTTCGAGTTCTTCGAGATCACCGACCAACTGCAGCGCTAGGCGAGGGCGAGGACGGCGCGCTCGGCGAGCGAGATCGGCAGGCCACCGCTCGAGGTGATGCCGTCGTGGAACGCGCGCAGCGCATCGGTGTCGGAGCTGCCGCGCCGCGCGAAGAAGGCTTCCCGGATGCGCACGATCTCGAGGCAGCCCGTCAGGTAGGACGAGGCCTGCGTCGGCCACGCGCAGTAGCGGGTGACCTCGGCCTTCGCGGTCGGCTCGGTGAGACCGGTGCGGGTCGTCATGAACTCGACGGCGTCCTCCCACGTCATCTCGCCCATGTGCAGGGACGTGTCGACGACGATGCGCGCCGCCCGAAAGATGGTGGCCTCGTACTGGTTCATCTCATGGCGCAGGTCAGTGAAGAAGCCCTGCTCCCGCATCATCCGCTCGGCGTAGAGGGCCCACCCCTCGTTGAAGTACGGCGTCTTGAACAGGTGGCGCAGCTTCGAGGGCTGTGCCTTGGCCATCACCAGGTGCCAGTGATGTCCGGGATATGCCTCATGCACCGCGGTGGTCGGGATGCCCGGGTACGAGTTCGAGGCCAGGCGCTTCTGGACCTCCTCGTCCGACGCGCCATCGGGCGGGAAGGGCACGAAGAAGTGGCCCTTCATGCTCGGGGTGAACGGCGGCGGCATCATGTAGCTCGCGACGGCGAGGACCGGCCGCTGGAAGTGCGGTGACGGCTCGACCGCGCACTCCTCGCCCTCCGGGAAGCTGACGAGGCGCTTCTCGCGCAGGAACGTGCGTGCGCGCTCGGTCCACTCCTCGTAGCCGACGCGCATCTCCTCCGGGGTCCGTGGATGATCCTCGTTGAGCTCATCCAGCACGGCCTTCCAGTCGTCGGTTCCGCGCAGCTCGCGCGCGCATCGGGTCAGCTCGGTGGCGAGCTCCTCGTAGGCCGCCTTGCCACGCTCCCGGAGCTCCCGAGCGCCGAACCCGAGCAGCTCCTTCTCACGCAGCAGCGCGGAGTAGCGCTCCTCCCCGAGCATCCACTCGCCGGAGGCATCCGCCCGCATCTCCTCGAGGAAGCCGACGTACGCGTCGTAGGCCGATGCCGCGGCCTCGCCCGCCTCCGCCAGCCTCGCCCGCAGGCCGCCATCCTCGACCTGTGCCGGGAGGATCTCGCGGACGTATCGGGCCCCAGCGCGTGCCTGGTTGGCGGCACGGTCGAGGAATATGCCCGGCACCATCTCGGCGCGCAGGTTGCGCATGCCGTCGGTGAGGTTGTCGGGGATGAGCCGCATCCGCGCAACGGCCGCGTCGACGAGCTCCTCGGTCGGCCGCAGCCGATGCAGGAAGAGGCTGAAGATGCCCTGCATGCCCGGGTTCAAATACGCGTCGGGCTGGCGACGCCAGACCTCGAAGTCATCGACGATCTCCCGGCCGCGCAGGATGCTCACCACGAGGTCGCGGTCGATCGCCTGGTCGAAGCTCAGGCTCCCGTCGTCCACCTCCCGGAACCGCTCCAGCCACGCGCTGTCGGACACGCGTCGCCGCTCGAAGGCGGCCTGCGAGAGGTCGTCAAGCTGCTCGTCGTACTCGGTCAGCCCCAGGCCGCTGGCACGGACCGGCGACTCGCGGAGCTCGGCGGCGAAGAACTCGTCGGTCAGCTCCGCGAAGGTCGGCATCTCAGCTGGCGGGATCGTCGGCCGCCGCGGCAATCCACAGGTAGAGCGGGCTTCGCCGGTCGAACGGCGACCGCTCGTAGTCGCCGTACCGATCCGTCACGCGGAGGCCAGCGCCTTCCATGAGCAGCTCGAGCTCGTTGGGGAACGTCATCTGCCAGCTCAGGTCGCGCGAGAAGCGCTCCACGCGCCCGTCGGCGTGCTGCAGCTCGTACTGGTAGATGCTGTCGTCCACCTGCCGCACCGGGTCGTACCGCTCGGTGTCGTAGCGCAGCAGCCGGGTGACCCCCGGCGCCGGATCGTGCAGGTCCTCGCCGAGCCGCACCGGCGAGGTGCGCTCGCTCAGGGCGAGGTACGAGACGCGGGGGACGATCAGATCGATCGCCAGGCGGCCCCCCGGTGCCAGGTGATGACGGACGGCATGCAGACAGGCACGCTGGCGGCCGGGTCCGACCACGAAGCCGAGCCCGTTGAAGGCGATGATCACCAGGTCGAACCGATCCTCGAGCGCAAAGTCGCTCATGTCCGCCTCGACCAGGCGGACGATGCCGCGGAGCTCGGAGTCCGCGCCGATGCGCTCGCGGGCCGCCTCCAGCAGCGGTGCGCTGAGGTCGAGGCCCACGAGCCTGAACTCCGCGCGGTGCGCCAGCCCTCGACGCGCGATCGGCCCCAGCAGGCGACCGGTCCCGCACCCGAGCTCCAGGACGGAAGCCGGTCGCAGCTCGTCGATGAGCCGCTCCCAGTAGGGGATGTCCTCGGTGTGGCGGCCCGTCTCGATGTCGTAGAGACGAGCGTCGTCGAAGA
>JBDTWT010000010.1:0-17127 GCA_040006555.1 Chloroflexota bacterium | reverse complement strand
GGCATGGCAGCCTGCTCATCTTCGACGAGGTGATCACCGGCTTCCGCGTGGCGCGCGGCGGCGCGATCGAGCGGTACGCCGTGACTCCCGACCTCGTGGTGCTCGGCAAGATCATCGGCGGCGGCCTGCCGGTTGGCGCATACGGCGGCCGCGCCGACCTCATGCGCCTCGTGGCGCCGGACGGGCCCGTCTACCAGGCGGGGACGCTGTCGGGGAACCCGCTCGCCATGGCAGCCGGCGCCGCGACGCTCCGTCGGCTGACTCCCGACCTGTACGAGGGGCTCGAGCACACCACGGCTGAGCTCGAGGATGGGCTGGCCACGGCGGCGCGAGTCGCTGGTACCGACGTCCGAATCAGCCGCGTGGCGAGCCTCCTCACCGTGTTCTTCAAGGATGACGTCGACGGGGGGCGGTTCGCGCGCTTCTTCCACGCGATGCTGGAGGGCGGGGTGATGCTGCCGCCGAGCCAGCACGAGGCGTGGTTCGCCTCCGCCGCGCACACCGCGCACGACGTCGACGTGACCGTCCGGGCTGCGCGCGGCGCATTTGCGGCGGCGACCGTCGGGGACGCGGGGCGATGACGGCGATCGCGCCAACGCCGGCCGGCGCCTGGACCGGCGAGCGCCGCTTCCGCTCCGCCCTCGCCCGAGAGGACCCTGATCGGACGCCGGTCTGGTTCATGCGCCAGGCGGGGCGCTGCCTGGCCGAGTATCGGGCCCTCCGCGAGCGCTATCCGATCCTGACGCTGGCGAAGACCCCCGAGCTGTGCGCCGACGTGACGCTCATGCCGGTCGAGGCCTTCGGGGTTGACGCGGCCGTGCTCTTCGCCGACATCATGCTGCCCCTCGAGCCGATGGGCGTGAGCCTCGAGATTCAGCCCGAGATCGGGCCGATCATTCACTCCCCCATCCGCTCCCGGGCGGACGTCGACCGGCTGCGCCTCATCGATCCCGACGGCGAGGTGGGCTTCGTGATGGAGGCGATCCGTCTCGTGCGCACCCGGCTGGGCGGCCGGCAGGCCGTCATCGGCTTCTCCGGCTCGCCCTTCACCCTGGCCTGCTACCTGGTCGAAGGCCGCCCGTCGCGCGACTACGCCATCGCCAAGGCCTTCATGTTCCGCGAGCCCGACGCGTGGCACGCCCTGATGGAGAAGCTGTCGACCGTGGTCATCGCGTATCTCAACGCGCAGATCGTGGCGGGCGCCCACGTCGTGCAGTTGTTCGACTCCTGGGTCGGCGGGCTCAACGCCGCGGACTACGTGACCTACGTCCAGCCGCACGTTGCGCGTATCTTCGCCGAGGTCCACGGCGCCCCCACCATCCACTTCGGCACGGGCACGGCGGCGCTCCTGGAGCCGATGGCGGCCGCGGGCGGCGACGTCATCGGCGTCGACCATCGGCAGGCGCTCGACGAGGCATGGGCTCGCATCGGCTTCGACCGCGGCATCCAGGGCAATCTCGACGGGACGCGGCTGCTGGCGGGCTGGGGGGCGACGGCCGATGGCGCGCGAGACGTGCTCCGCCGTGCGGCGAACCGGCCGGGCCACGTCTTCAACCTGGGACACGGAGTCCTGCCCGACACCGACCCGGACGTGCTCGGCCGGCTCGTCGAGCTCGTCCATCAGGAGTCCGCCAGATGAGCTCGCGCCTCGGCGTGCTCCTCATGACCTACGGCTCGCCAGCCGACGACCTGCACGATCTGCCGGAGTACCTCGCCGCGGTGCGCGGGGGGCGGACCCCGTCTGACGAGCTGGTGGGCGAGTTCCGCCGCCGCTACGAGCTCATCGGCGGATCGCCGCTGATTCGCATCACCGGCGAGCAGGCCGCTGCCGTGGAGGAGCGGCTTCGCGCGGACGGCGTGGACGCTTCCGTCACGGTCGGCATGCGCTTCAGTGCGCCCACCATCCTCGACGGCCTGCGCTCGCTCGCCGTCGCGGGATGCGGAAACGTGGCCGCCGTCGTCATGAGCCCGCAGCACTCGGAGCTGCTCATGGGCGGCTACCAGCGCGCCATCGACGCGGCGACGGCCGAGATGGGCATCGACGCCCCCGCCGTCCATATCGCCCCCGCCTGGTATCGCGAGCCCGCGTTCATCAGCGCCGTCGCGGAACGGATCGGAGAGGCCATCGCCACGCTGCCGCCTGACGTGCCACTCCTCCTCACCGCGCACTCGCTCCCGCGTCGCGTCGCCGATGCCGAGCCCGCCTACCTCGCCCAGCTACGCGAGACCGCGGAGCTGGTGGCCGCGGCAGCGAGTCTGCCCGACGACCGGTGGCATTTCTGCTGGCAGTCGGCCGGCCACGAGCCCGGGGAGTGGATGAAGCCCGACTTTGCCGACCTGCTGCCGAAGCTGCGCGAGGCGGGCCACAGAGCCGTCCTCGTCGCGCCGATCCAGTTCCTCGCCGACCACCTCGAGATCCTCTACGACGTGGATATCGGCGCACGTGATCAGGCTGAGGCGGCCGGAGTGACCTTCGCGCGCATCCAGTCGCTCAACGTTTCGCCGACCTTCATCGGCGCGCTGGCACGCATTGCAGTAGGTGCGACCGCATTCGTGGTCCCGGGCCCGATGCCGGCCCGCTGAGCCGCTACCATCCGCCGGTGCTGGTCGCCGCCTTCGCCATCTCCGCCGTGGGAACCGTGGCGTCCCTCGCGCTGCGCATCTTCAACGCCCCGCCAACGCTGACCTTTGGCGTCGCCGCGCTCACGATCCTGGCGCTCGCCTATCTCCTGGGCCACGCCACGGAGCAGCTGGGCGCGTCGGCCGGGCCGAAGATCGGCGGAATCATGAACGCGACGGTGGGGAACATCGGCGAGATCATCATCGCCGCGTTCCTGATCATGGACGGCAAGATCGAGATCGTTCACGCCTCCATCACCGGCTCGATCATCGGGAACCTGCTCCTCGTCCTGGGCGCATCCCTGCTGGTCGGTGGCATCAAGAACGGCGTCCAGCAGTACGACCAGGAAGTCGTGGGCATGAACGCCGCCTCGCTCATCCTGGCGACCATCGGCCTCATCGTGCCGGCGACCTTCGCGTTCCTCGTGGGCGGAGGCGCCGAGACTATCCCGGGCGACGAGGCATTCGGGCGCATCGAGGCACTGACCGTCGGCGTGGCCGTCCTGCTCCTCGTCACGTACGGCGCTCAGCTGTGGTTCTTCCTGCGTTCTCCGGAGAGCCCCGTGGCCCACGCGCCCGACGAGACACCGCACTGGAACTGGCGGCTCGCGCTCGGCGTGCTCTTGGGCTCCGCGGCGGCGCTCACGCTCACCAGCGAGATCCTCGTCCACGCGCTGGAGCCGACGGTCGAGGCGCTCGGCGTGAGCGAGCTGTTCATCGGCATCATCGTCATCCCGGTCATCGGCAACCTCGCCGAGCACATCGTCGGGGTGACGCTCGCCTACAAGAACAAGATGGACTTCAGCCTCATCACCAGCATCGGCTCCGCGACGCAGATCGCGCTGTTCGCGGCACCTGTGCTCGTCTTCTTCGGCCTGCTGGTGGGCAACCCGCTGACGCTCGTCTTCAGCCCGCTCGAGGTCGTGGGCGTGGCGGTCGGCGTGTTCATCGCCTCCTACATCGCTCTCGACGGACGCTCGAACTGGGTCGAAGGGCTCCAGCTCATGAGCGTCTACTTCATCGTGGCGATCGCCTTCTTCTTCCTGACCTAGGTGAGCCGATGAAACGCGTCGAGCGCAAGGCAACCATCGCGGCGCCACCCGATGAGGTCTTCGCCTACGTGTCAGACCTGGAGAAGCTCTCCGAGTGGCAGGCGGGCGTGGTGAGCGCGAGCCGGACCTCCGACGGACCGATGCGCGTCGGAGCCACGGCGCTGGTCACCCGCGAGATCATGGGCAACCGGGTGGAGGCTCCGCTCACCGTCACCGAGTACGACCCGCCGCGGCGGCTCGCGATCGGCAGTGAAGTGAGCGGCGTGAAGGCCCTCGGGACCCTGGAGTTCGCCCCAGCGGACAGTGGGAAAGCCACGGACCTCACCTTCGCGATGGAGATCCGTGGCTCGGGATTCACGGGGTTCATGGAGGGGATGATCGCCTCCGCGGCGGGCGGCGACATCGACTCCAGCCTGGCTCAGCTCAGGGAGCGGTTCGCCAGGAGCTGAGGCGCCTCAGCCGCCCTGACGGGCGGCGTTGGCCTTGATCGCGTCGTGGAGGTACTGCGCCAGGCCCGGCGCGATCTTCTCGTACGTCGCCGTGAAGCGCGGATCGGCGACGTACATCTCGGCGAGGCCAACGTGCATCTCGTACGAGCACTCGTAGAACGCGTCGTCAATCTGCCGCCGATGGCCCTGTGCTATCGTCCCGGACGAACGCGTTGACGCGGGAGCAGTACGTGCTGCGCCTCCTCCACAGCGAGCCGGGATCGGTGCGAGCCGGCGTACGAGGCACGCGGAACTCACCCGTTGAGCAGCCGGGCGACGAGTCCGGCCGGCCTGGCGCCCGATAGCGCGCCGTCGAGTGGACCGATTACGGGGCTGTAGCTCAGCTGGGAGAGCACCTGCATGGCATGCAGGGGGTCCGGGGTTCGAGCCCCCGCAGCTCCACCACCCTTCATCGGTCAAGCTCAGGTGGTATCGCGAAGCGCCCCTTCGTCCTGACGACGGAGGGGTGTATTGGTGTTCGGGAGAAAACGATGATCCAGACCGGGAGCGGCACGACAAAGACCGCCCGCGACAGGCGCCGCTGGACGCTGCGTCCGGCGCGGCCCACCGATGGGCGCGCCCTCGCACGCCTCTTCGCCGAGGTGCGGGCCGAGGGTCGCTGGCTCGTGACCCCGCCGAGCGCGGTGAACCAGCCGTCGGAGGGCTTCTGGATCGCGGAGATGATCCGCGGCGCCGAGCACCTGGCGCTCGTCGCGGAGGCGGACGGCGAGGTCGTTGGCAACGTCCTCGTCAACGTCGACCGCAACGCGACGACGGATCACATCGGGGTGCTCGCCATCTGCATCGGCGCGGACTGGCGCGACGTCGGGATCGGGACCGAGCTCGTGCGCGCGGCGCAGGACTGGGCGCGCGAGCGCGGCCTGCGCAAGATGTCGCTCGGCGTCTTCCCGGACAATCCCCGCGCCATCGCCGTCTACGAGCGCTGCGGCTTCGTGCGCGAGGGTCTGCGGCGGGATCAGTACCGCTCCGGCGACGCGTTCCGCGACGAGGTGCTGATGGCCTGGTTCCCCGCGGAGGGACCGGACCGATGACAAGCGAGACGCGAACTCGTGGCGCCCGCCGGGAGCGCTTCGACCCGGCGTCGTACGAGGCGAAGTGGCGGGAGCGCTGGGAGGCCGACGCCCTGTACGTCGCGCGAGACGACGACCCGCGCGAGAAGAGCTACGTGCTGACGATGTACCCGTACCCGTCCGGCGACCTGCACATCGGTCACTGGTACGCGGCGACCGGCCCGGACATCGTGGCCCGCCTGTACCGCATGCGCGGCGACAACGTGATGTTCCCGATGGGCTTCGACAGCTTCGGGCTGCCGGCGGAGAACGCGGCCATCGACCGCAACATCCATCCGGCGATCTGGACCGCGGCGAACATCGAGCGCATGCGCACCCAGTTCAAGTCGATGGGCGCCGGGTTCGACTGGTCGCGCGAGGTCATCACCAGCGATCCCGCGTACTACAGATGGACGCAGTGGATCTTCATCCAGTTCTTCAACGCGGGGCTCGCCTACCGCGCGATGGCGGCGGTGGACTGGTGCCCGAAGGACCAGGTCGTGCTCGCGAGGGAGCAGGTCGAGGGTCCCGAGCGACGCTGCTGGCGCTGCGGCACGCAGGTCGAGAAGCGCGACCTCGAGCAGTGGTGGTTCCGGATCACGAACTACTCCGACGAGCTGCTCGACTTCTCGAGCATCGACTATCCGGACCCGATCAGGCTCATGCAGACGAACTGGATCGGCCGATCCGAGGGCGCTGAGATCGACTTCCCGACGGAGGCCGATGACGTCGAGCCGATCCGTGTCTTCACCACGCGGCCGGACACCATCTTCGGCGCGACCTTCATGGTGCTCGCGCCCGAGCACCCACTCGTCCCCATCCTCACGACCGTGGCCCAGCGCGCTGACGTCGAGGCCTACGTGGCCCAGGCGCGGCGGGCCACCGAGATCGACCGGATGTCGGCGGAGCGGGACAAGACCGGGGTCTTCATCGGCTCCTACGCCATCAACCCGATGACGAACGAGCGCATCCCGATCTGGATCGCCGACTACGTGCTGCCCGGCTACGGCACCGGGGCGATCATGGCCGTCCCTGCCCACGACGAGCGCGACTTCGCGTTCGCCCGCCGGTACGACCTGCCGGTGCGCTACGTGGTTGGCCCGCGCGGCGGTGGGATCCCCGACGGGGCCGCGTTCGTCGGCCACTCCGACGACGAGGTCCTCATCGACTCGGGCGACTTCACGGGTATGCCGGCGGCGGAGGCGATCCACGCGATCACGAAGGCGCTCGAGGAGCGCGGGCTGGGCCACGCGGCGGTCACCTACCGCCAGCGCGACTGGCTGGTGAGCCGCCAGCGCTACTGGGGAGCGCCGATCCCGATCGTGTACTGCACCGAGCACGGCGCCCAGCCGGTGCCGGACGATGAGCTGCCGGTCGTGCTTCCGGAGGACGTCGATTTCGCGCCCACCGGCGTCTCGCCGCTCCAGGACCACGCGGAGTGGCTGGCGACGACGTGTCCCGCCTGCGGCGGCCCGGCGCGCCGCGAGACGGACACCCTCGACACGTTCGTCGACTCCAGCTGGTATTTCCTGCGCTACTGCTCGCCGCACGACGAGACGGCCGCATGGAACCCGGAGCAGGTCGCGGCCTGGATGCCGATCGACCTGTACACCGGGGGCGCCGAGCACGGTGTCATGCACCTGCTCTACTTCCGGTTCTTCGTGAAGGCGCTGCGCGACCTCGGGCACCTCGCGTTCGACGAGCCGACCCTGAAGCTCCGCAACCAGGGCCAGATCCTCGGCGCGGACCACAACCGGATGAGCAAGTCGCGCGGCAACGTCCAGGCACCGGACGAGCTCGTCGCGCGCTACGGGGCGGACACCGTCCGCGCGTTCCTGATGTTCATCGGCCCGTGGGACCAGGGCGGTCCGTGGAACCCGTCGGGGATCGACGGCATCCAACGCTGGCTGGGACGCGTGTGGGACGTGGCGGCGCAGCCGAGCGTCGCGGGGGGATCCGGCGGCGACGAGGCCGGGGAGCTGGCGCGGGCGCTGACGCGCGCGACGCACACGACCATCGCCGCGGTGACCGAGGACTACGAGGGCTTCCACTTCAACACCGCGATCGCCAAGCTCATGGAGCTCACGAACGCGATCATCCGCGAGCGCGACGCCGGCATGGCCGGCAGCACGGCGTACGCGACCGCGGTCGACACCCTGGTCGTGCTCCTCGCGCCACTTGCCCCGCATATCGCCGAGGAGCTCTGGGAGCGGCGCGGCCACGCCTACAGTGTCCATCGCCAGCCGTGGCCGGTCGCGGATCCGGGGCTCGCCGCGGCCGACACCATCGAGCTGCCCGTGCAGGTGGACGGCAAGCTCCGCGACCGCCTCGTCGTGACGCCGGACACGCCGCCGGAGGAGATCGAGCGCATGGCGCTCGCGTCGGTGCACGTCCAGCGCTACCTGCGCGGTCGCGAGCCGCGCAGGGTGATCCAGATCCCCGGCCGGCTGGTGAACATCGTCACGCCGAGAGACTGAGACCCGACCCGTTGAGCCGGTGGTAATCCGGCGGTAAGCCCTCTCCGCATACCCTGCGGCCCTGCTTCCGAGGCTCGGCGCCGAGTGCCCGGGCGTCCGGGCCTCGGACGCAGCGACCATGAAGCTCGTTCTCGCCTCCCGCGAGGCCCGCGCCGTGTCACGCTCCGACCGCATCCTCATCGCCGCCGGCGGCGCAGCCCTTGTCCTCGCGTCCGCGGCCGGTTGGATCCTCCTGTCGCCGGGTGCTGGCCAGGGAGCCGAAGCGCCGCCCGACGGCGCGGCTCTCCTCCTCGAGACGCCCGCCGGATCGTCCGGGGCGGACGCGAGCGGGACGCCGCAGCCAACGACGATCGTGGTCGACGTCGAGGGCGCGGTGCTGGAGCCCGGAATCCGCGAGCTTCCCGGCGGAGCGCGCGTGGCCGATGCGGTCGCGGCAGCAGGCGGCTATGCCGCGGACGCGGACCTCGAGGCGGCGGCGGCGAGCATCAACCTCGCCGAGCGGCTGACGGACGGCGCGCAGGTCGTGGTGCCGCGCATCGGTGGCGGGACCGCGGCCGGCGAGCCCGACTCGCCCACGTCTGACGAAGGGACCCCGGCGGACGACGAGCCCGGTGGCCCGGTCAACATCAACACCGCCAGTGCGGATGAGCTCGAGGCCCTGCCGGGCATCGGTCCGGTGACGGTCGACCGGATCATCGCCGGACGCGAGGAGCGGCCATTCTCGTCGCTGGACGACGCGGTCGAGCGCGGTGTCCTCAACCGCGGCCAGCTGGACGATCTCGAGGGACTGGCGACGGCGGACTGACCGATGCCGATCGGGCGCTTCGCGCTGCCGGCCGCGCTCGGCGGCTTCGCCGGGGGCATCCTCTTCGCGGACACGGTCGGGCCAGTCTCGGCGCCCGGGCTGGCGGTCCTCGGCGCCGTGGCCGGCACCGCGACCGTGCTGTGCGCCGTGGTCGGGGGCGACCGAGCCCGCCGCGCCATGGTCCTCGGCGCCGTCGCTGCACTCGCCCTCGTCGTCGGCTCGTGGCGAGGGGCCGCTGCGGATGCGCCACCGGCCGAGAGCGCATCGGTCGCCTCCCTCGTCGACGGCGCGGAGCACACGCTCGTCGGCGCGGTCGTGGACGATCCGCGGCCCAGGGGTGATCGGCTGCAGATCGTCCTGGCCGACGTGCTCGTCGCGGGCGACGGCGGCGCGGTACGGCTCGCGGACCGCCTGCTCGTCCGGCTTCCGCGCGGCATCGCGGTCGAGAGTGGCGACCGCGTGCGCCTCGCCACTCGCGTCGAGCTGCCGGAGGACTTCGACGGGTTCGCGTATCGCGAGTACCTGGCGCGACAGGGGATCGGCGGCATCGGGGAGGCGCAGAGCGTGGAGCGCGTGGGCCGGCCGGACGGACCCGCGGCGTGGCTCCCCGGGATCCGGAATGCGCTCCTCGACGGGATCAACCGGCTCGTGCCGGAGCCGGAGGCCGCCCTCGGCGCGGGGATCCTGCTCGGCGTGCGGTCGGCCATCGCCCCAGAGATCAACGAGGCGTTCGCCCGCGCCGGCCTGACGCACGTGGTGGCGATCTCGGGCTGGAACATCGCGATCGTCGCCGCTCTCGTGGCCGCCGTCGCACGACCGGTGGAGCGCCGTGGCGGCCGGTGGTCCGCCGCGGTGCTCGTGACCGCCACCGTCGCGGGGTACGTGGTGTTGACGGGGGCGACGCCATCGGTCCTTCGCGCCGCGCTGATGGCGGGGGCGCTCCTCGTCGGCCGCCTCGGCGGGTCGCGGGCACACGCAGGCTCCGCGCTCGGCCTCGCGGCGCTCGTCATGCTCGTCGTCGCGCCCGCGCTGCTGTGGGACGTCGGCTTCCAGCTCTCGCTGCTGGCGACCGGAGGCCTCATCTGGTTCGGCGGCCCGATCGAACGGCGCCTGTCCGGCTGGCCGGGCCTGATCCGGGAACCCGTCGCGCTCACGCTCGCGGCCCAGGTGACGACGCTCCCGGTGATCCTCGTCAACTTCGAGCGCCTGTCACTGGTCGCGCCGGTCGCGAACGTCCTGGTGGTGCCGTTCGTGCCTATCGCCATGCTGTTCAGCGCGGTGGCCGCCGCAGTCGGGGTGCTCACCACCGCGCTGCCGATCCCGGTCGTCTCCGACGCCGCCGCGTGGCTGGCGGGAGGCGCCGCGTGGCTCGTGCTCCGCACGATCGTGGCGCTCGGCACGGCGGTCGCGTCTGTGCCGCACGCCGCCGTTGACGTGACCCTCCCGGCGCCGCTCGCGGTGGCGTGGCTGCCGATCGTCGCGCTGGCGGCCTGGGCGCTCGACCCGGGACACGGTGGACCCAGGGAGCCGGGCGCCGCCTCCGCGCGCGCGCCGGGCGGTCGGAGACTTGCCAGGGTCGTGAGGCAGCTCGCGCGACCCCTGCCGCTCGCGGCGGGCCTCGTCCTGATCCTCGGCGCGATCTCCCTCGCGTCGCTGCCCGACGGCCGTCTGCATCTCACCGTCCTCGACGTGGGCCAGGGCGACGCGATCCTGGTCGAGACGCCGAGCGGCGCGACGATGCTCGTGGACGGCGGCCCAGACCCAGAGCTCACACTCCGACGAGTCGGGGTCAACCTGGCCTTCTTCGATCGCCGCATCGATCTCATGCTGCTCAGCCACCCACACCAGGACCACGTGGCAGGCCTGGTGGACGTCCTGGATCGCTTCAGCGTCGGCGCGCTCCTCCACGGCGGCATTCACTTCGACAACCAGGCCTACGACCAGCTCCTTGCCGATGCGGCGCACGAGCGCACGCTGGCGGTCAGGCTCGCGCGGGCGGGCCAGGTGGTGCGGCTGGACGAGGAGACCAGCATCGAGGTGCTCTATCCCTCGCCGGCCGATGCCGCGGCTCCCCTGCCGTACGGCGACATCAACAACGGCTCCGTCGTCGTCCTGCTGCGCTACGGCGAGTTCGAGGCCCTGCTCACCGGCGACGCGGAGGCGCCGATCGAGGAGATCCTGCTGCGGCGCGGCCTCGTCCCGCGCGTGGACCTCCTGAAGGTCGGCCACCATGGCTCAGCGTCCTCGACAACCGCCCCGCTCCTCGGGGCGGCACGGCCCGGCGTCGCCGTCATCTCCGCAGGCGCCGACAACGAGTACGGCCACCCGGCGTTCGAGACGCTCCGGGCGCTGGGGGCGGTTGCCGGCGTGGCGGTCCATCGGACCGATCGCGACGGAGACGTCGAGATCGTGACGGATGGGCGGAGCTTCCGCGTTCACACGGACGCCGGCTGGAGCGAGCCAAGGCCGCTGGCGGGCGGGGGTCCGACGCCCGCAGATGCGGGTAGCATCGGAGCGTGCCAATCCCCGACCGCTCCACGGCACGCCGCCTCCTCGACGAGGCGGAGCTGCCCGACGGCATCGTGGTTCATTCCGAGGGAGTCGCTCGGGTGGCCGCCGCGGCCGCCGGGCTGCTGGCGGAGGCGCAGATCCCGGTCGACGGCGCCCTCGTCGAGGCGGCGGCGCTGCTCCATGACATCGACAAGGTCGAGATCCGCCGCACCGGCGGCGAGCACGGGATCGTCGGCGCGCGACGGCTCGAGGCCGCGGGCTATCCCGAGCTCGCGATGCCGGTCGCCTCCCACCCGGTCAGCTGCCTGCTCGACGACGACCGCTTCCCACGTGGATGGCCCTCGGTGCTGGTGGCCGTCGCCGACCGCCACGTCGCGCAGGCGTTCATGACCGTGGACGAGCGGCTCGACGACATGATCGAGCGCCATCCGGGGCACCGGGCGGGCATCGAGGCCGCGCGACGCCCCGCACACGCCCTGGAGGCCGAGCTCGCGGAGGCGGCCGGCCTCGCGGTGCCTGACCTGGTGGAGCGGTTGCGCGTCGCCTGGGAGGCCGGTTCGTGACGGAGCCCCTCCTCCTCGCGTACGGCGACGACGGCCTCGGGCTGGACCTCGCCCTGCGCGAGTTCGCCGCCGGGATCGACGCCGTGGACCGGGCCGAGATCGTCCCCGACCGGAGCCCCGACGAGGCCGCCATCGACCGCGCCCGTCTCGAGGCCGGGACGGCCAGCCTGTTCGGCGCGCACCTGACGGTGCTGCGTCAGCCGCTGCGCGCGGCCGGGCGGTCCACCAGCGCGGGGGATCGCCTGCTGGCCCTCGTCGCGGACCTGCCGGAGGGCTGCGCGTTGGCGCTCGTCGAGGAGCGATCGTCGAGGGATGCGGGCAAGCCGCCGGCGCTGCTCACGAAGCTCGCGGAGGCCGTGCGCGCGCGGGGCGGGAGCGTCGTAGAGCTGGCCGCGCCTCGGAAGGGCGAGCTGCGCGGCTGGATCGTCCGCCACGCGGCGCGGCTGGGAATGCAGATCGAGACGCGGGCGGCGCACGTCCTGGCGGAGCGCGTCGGCGGGGCGATCTGGGAGACCGACATCGAGCGCGGGGAGCAGACGCGCGTCGCGGACGCGGAGCTGCGCAAGCTCGCCACGTACGCGGGTGAGCGGCAGATCACGACGGCGGACGTCGAGACGCTCACCGCCGACACGCGGCCGGCGTCGGTGTTCGCGGTCACGAACGCGATCGACCGCCGCGAGCCCGGTGCTGCGGCGGAGGCGCTACGCCGCGCGCTCGACGACGGCCAGCCGGGACTGCGGATCCTCGCGTCACTGGCCGCGCGGGTGAGCGACCTCATCGCCGCGCGGGATCTCGCGGCGCGCAGGACGCCCCCGGCCGAGATCGCGAAGCGCGTGGCGCGCGGGAACGTGAGAGCGGCGGAGCGCCTGGTGGAGGCCGCAAAACGCTATCGGGGCGAGGAGCTCGACGCGATGCTCATCGGCCTCTTCGAGGCGGACGTCGCGATCAAGACGAACGTGATGGACGAGGAGCCGGCGCTGGTCGCCTGGCTCGGGGAGCACCTGCTCGCCCGCCGGGCGGGCGAATCGGCCTAGAGGCGGGTCAGGCGGCTCCGAGCTGGCCGGCCTGGAGCACCCGGTCGCTCTCGATGGCGAACGTGCATCGCGCACCGTCGAGGCCGAGGATGCCGATCAGCTGCTGGTCGACGTAGAGCTGCCGGCACGGAACGCAGAGGGCGCCCGGGATGGCGAAGAAGAGTCGCTCGTCCGCCTCGGCGTCACGGAAGACCGTGTCGAAGACGCTGCTCAGCAGCGACCCATCGCAGAAGCGGCAGGTCTCGATCGGTCCCGGACGGGGCGCTCGGTTGCTCATGAGCACCAGCATTGGCGACTCGACCGTACCGCTCAATGGGACCGATGGCCCCCTCTGCGTCGGTACCACGGAGGTACCTCCGGCGGCTCACCGGAGGCGTCAGACGATCCGCACGACCTGCGGCGCGTTGGACCAGAGCCGCTCGAGCCCGTAGAACTCCCGCTCCTCCGGAGCGAAGACGTGGACGATGACGGAGCCGAAGTCGAGCAGGATCCACGACGACTCGCGGCCCTCGGTGCCGAGGGGCCGGATCCCCACCTCGCGCAGCTCGTCGACGATCGCGCCGGAGAGGGCGCGGACCTGGCGGTCGCTGCGGCCGGAGCAGATCACGAAGAAGTCGGCCATCGTCGTCAGCTCGGCGGTGCGCAGCATCACGATGTCGTTCGCCTTCTTATCCGAGGCGATCTCGACGATCCGATGCGCCAGCTCGGCGGCATCGGCCGGAATGTCGACGCGCTGCTCCAGATCGCCCTCCAGCTTCGTCAATGGCGCCGATACAGGCCGCGGGCCGCGATGAGATCCTCGACCCGGCGCGGCACAAGGTAACGAATCGTCTTCCCGGACGCCACCCTGCGGCGGATGTCGGAGCTGCTCACGTCGAGCGCCGGACCGTCCAGGAGGTGGATCCGCGACGCGGCGGCGCCGAAGCGCTCCGCCAGCGCGGCGGCCTTCGGCAACGCGGTTCCCAGACGAGGGCCGACGACCCACTCCGTGCTCTCGAGGAGCCGATCCGGATCCCGCCACGTGTCGATCTGCGCCAGCGAGTCGGCGGCCATGATCAGGAAGAGCCGCCCGCCCTCCCCGTAGTGGCGCTCGAGCTCCGCGATGCTGTCGACCGTGTACGAGGGCCCGGCGCGCTCCATCTCGATCGCCGTGAGCTCGAAGAGCGGCTCGCCCTCGATGGCGAGCCGCGTCATGAGCAGCCGATCCGCGGCGCCGGTCATGCCGCGCAGCCGCTTGTGCGGCGGCTGGGAGGCGGGCATGAACAGGACGCGGTCGAGCTGCACCGTCTCGGCCGCGAGCGCCGCGAGCCACAGGTGGCCGATGTGCGGCGGGTCGAAGGTCCCGCCGAAGATGCCGATGCGCCGTCCCGCGCGCTCGACCGACGCGGCCGCGAGCTGGGGCTCGCCCAGGGTCGTGCGGGGGCCGCTCACTCGTCGTCGCCCCATTCGAGCTCGGCGCGGCCGATGCGCACCAGCGTCCCCGGGCCGGCCCCGGCCCGGCGCAGCTCGGCGTCGATCCCCAGGCGCTCGAGCATCCGCCAGAACCGGTCGCGCGACTCCTCGTTCTCGAAGTTCGTGCGCGACGCGGTCGTCTCGATGCGGCGTCCCTTGACCCGCAGGCCGTCACCCTCCGCGACGACCTCCCATCCCTCGGCGAGCGGGTCGAAGCGGTGGACGCGAACCTCGTCGGGGGCCTGCGCCTCCGCCTGCGAGGTGGCCGCGTCCAGCACCGAGACGAGCGCCGTCCGCAGCGCGTCGAGGCCGGTTCCGTCGTGCGCGCTGACCGCCAGCGGCTCGGTGCCGCCCGCGCGCAGCGCGTCTCGCACCTGCGGCCACCGCTCGCGCGCCACGGGGAGATCCATCTTGGTGACGACGATGGTCATCGGGCGCTCTGCGAGCTTCGGATCGTGCAGGCTCAGCTCCTCGGCGACGGCCCCCCACTCGGCGACCGGATCGGCGGACGCCCCGTCGACCACGCCGACGAGCGCGCGCGTGCGCTCCACGTGGCGAAGGAAGTGGTGCCCGAGCCCGCGTCCCTCGTTCGCCCCCTCGATGAGCCCCGGAAGGTCGGCGATGACCGCCGTGCGCTCCTCGCCGAGCGTCACGACGCCGAGGTTCGGGCTGGTCGTGGTGAACGCGTAGGCGCCGACCTCGGGGCGGGCCTCGGTGAGGGCCGCGAGCAGCGTGGACTTGCCGGCATTCGGCGCCCCCACGAGGCCGACGTCCGCGATGAGCTTCAGCTCCAGGTCGACCCAGCCCTCGTCGCCGGGCGTCCCCTTCTCGGCGTGCTTCGGGGCGCGGTGCGTGGCGGTGGCGAAGTGGACGTTGCCCCTGCCGCCGCGCCCCCCGCGGGCGACGACCAGCCGCTCGTCGGCACCCATCAGCTCGCCGACCCACTCGCCGTCGGGGTGCGACCTGACGACCGTTCCGGGCGGCACCTGGAGGACGAGGTCCGCGGCGCTCCGTCCGTGCGCGCGTCGACCCGCGCCCTTCCCGCCCGGCGCGGCGCGGTAGTGCCGCTTGCGTCCGAAGTCGCCGAGGCTCGTCATGCCGGGATCGACGGTGAGGATCACGCTGCCTCCGCGCCCGCCGTCGCCGCCGTCGGGTCCGCCGCGTGGGACGTGTGCCTCGCGCCGAAACGAGGAGGCGCCGTCGCCGCCCGCCCCGGCCGACAAGAAGATGCGTGCTTTATCGGCGAACATCGGGACCGAGGATAACAACGACCCCAGTGCAGCCGTGGCCGATGGCCCGCGGGGCCGGGCCGCGTTGCGCCGGGCCGGTCAGGCCGCGTTGCTGCATGGGGTGCTTGAGCCTAGCCGCAAGCGAGCGCCCGTACAAATCGAGTCCCTGGATCGGCCGCCGGCCCGCGGCTGCGATCTGCCACACCTGCGGCGTTCGCCGCGGAAGGCGTCGCGCCCGTGGCCGTCAGTGTCACGACCCCTCATGGATGCCATTCGGGGTGCATCGCGAAGGGCACTACAGTACCGTCGTAGCAACGCGTAGTCGCCCGGGAGCTGAATCGACAACTCGTGGCACGAAGGAGAGCGGCCCGGACGGCCAGACGCGCGCCGGCGCCATCGCAGCGCCCCGAGAATCGTGTCCACACCGCGGGGCGGCAGGGGGTTGCGGGTCGAGCCCTCGAGGATGGGGCCGTTGAGCCCGAGGCGTTGACCGCCACCCACTGGTTCGACTCGGGTGACGAGGGACAGCCTTACGCCGCCACCGTGCGCTTCAGCGGACAACGGATCGGGGTCCACGGAAGGCCGACGCCGCGCGACACATTCGTGAAGGACGAGGTGATCGAGGGCATCGTCCCTGGCAGCGGCCCGGTGTCGATCACCAGCCACGTCCGTGGACTGGAGCCTGGTCAATGGACCGTCATCGCCGACCTCATCCGCGGACCCCGATCCGGCGGACGCCCGCGGACCGCCGCGAGCAGGCAGGCGACCCCGGCTCACACCCTGCCGCGGGCGGAGTGGTCATGGCGGCGGTTGGCCCTGTCGTCCGGTTCGTTTAAGCCAGTGCATACCCGCTGGGCACCGCTGGCGAGGCTGACCAGCCCGCCGGCCGTGATCCCGGGCAGCTGGTCCGGCCTGGTGCTGCTCGGGTCGGTCGTCGGCCTCGGCATCCACTCCGCGCTCCTCGCGCGCGCCGAGGTGTCGAACGTGAGCTCCCTGGCCATCACGGTCACCGCGGCGATCGCCGGGCTGATCGGCGCAAAAGTGCGCTACATCATGCTTCATCCAGGCACCTGGCGGGCCTCGCCGGCGGAGGGCTGGGGCGTTGGCGGCTTCCTCGTCGTGATGCCCCTGGTGGCGCTCGCCGGCATGCTCGCGTTCGGGATGCCCCTCGGGCTCTTCCTCGACGCCGGCGCGCCCGCCCTCTTCTTCGGCATCGCGATCGGACGGCTGGGATGCTTCTTCACCGGCTGCTGCGCCGGACGCTGCACCCGCTCGCGATGGGGCATCTGGTCCTCGGACCGTCGCGTCGGCGCCCGCCGCATTCCCACGCAGCTACTCGAGTCGGCTGTCGGCCTCATCCTCGGGATCGTGACGCTGGCGCTGTATCTTCTCGTCCGACCCGCCGTCCAGGGGATCATCTTCCTGGGCGCCCTGGCCGCCTATGCATTGGCGCGCCGGACTCTCCTGCGACTGCGGTCTGAGCGCCAGATCTACCCATCCCCGCCCGTGTGACCCTGCCGGGCACGCGCCTTCCAGGAGCGGTCGAGGCTTGAATGCGAGCGGCGTGGTCTCCTTCCATCGCCGTCGCCCAGTCGGGCGCGCGGCGGTCAGGAGCGGCCTCTAGAAGTAGCGCTGTGGGTTGTCGATCACGCCGTTCACGATCACCACGAAGTGAACGTGCGGACCCGTGCACAGCCCGGTGCAGCCGACGCCGGCGATCCCCTGGCCCGCGAAGACGGACTGTCCGGTGGTGACCCAGATCGAGCCGAGGTGGTTGTAGACCGTCTGCATGCCGTTGCCGTGGTCGATCTCGATCACGAGGCCGCC
>JBDTWT010000009.1:0-19351 GCA_040006555.1 Chloroflexota bacterium | reverse complement strand
CTCGGCAGCGCGACGCCCGACCTCGTGAGCGTCGCACGCGTGCGGGGCGGCCACGCGGAACGTGCCCGCCTCGTCGAGCGGCGCGTCGGCGGCAGGCCGGACATCACGGTCGTGGACCTCCGCGCGGAGCTCGCCGCGGGCAACCGCTCGATCTTCTCCGCGGACCTCGCCGACGCGCTGGGCGCGCTGCGAGCGGGAGCCGAGCAGGCGGTGCTGCTCATCAACCGTCGAGGTGCCGCGACGTTCATCCTCTGCCGTGACTGCGGCGAGAGCCTGCGCTGCCCGGAGTGCGAGCTGCCCTTCGTCCACCACCTCTCCGGCGCCGCGTTGCGCTGCCACCATTGCGGACGCACCGCCGCGGCCGTGGAGCGCTGTCCCAGCTGCTCGAGCCCGCGGATCCGCTACTTCGGGGCCGGCACGCAGCGCGTCGAGGCGGAGCTGGCGATGCGCTTCCCGGGGCTCCGCGTCGGCCGCCTCGACTCGGACGTGCTCGCGGCGCGGCGCGGGTTCGAGACGCTGTACGACGACTTCCGCGACGGCCGGATCGACGTCCTGGTCGGCACCCAGCTCGCGGCGAAGGGACTCGACCTGCCGTCCGTCACGCTCGCCGCGGTCATCGCCGCGGACGTCACGCTCAATCTCCCCGACTACCGCGCGGCGGAGCGCACATTCCAGATCCTCGCGCAGGTCGCCGGTCGAGCGGGCCGCGGGCCGCAGCCCGGCCGGGTCGTCATCCAGACGTACGCTCCGGGTCACTACGCGGTGCGGGCGGCGGCGGCGCTGGACGTCGACGGGTTCGCCGACGAGGAGCTCCTTCGCCGCAGGCTGCTCGGCTATCCGCCCTTCAGCGTCCTCGCGCGCCTGCTCATCGCCGATGCCGATCGCGGACGCGCCGAGGCGCGCGGCCGCGAGGCCGCGGATGCCGTCGCGAGCCCCGGGGTCGAGGTCCTCGGACCTCTGCCCTCCTACGTCCCTCGTCGCGCCGGGCGCTACCGATTCCAAGTCGTGCTCCGCGCGCCGGACGCCGATACCAGGGGAGCCGCCCTCGAGCGTGTGCCCGCGGGCGTGGCAATCGACGTCGACCCGGAGTCGCTCCTCTGACCTCTCTACAATGCGCGGCCATGGCCATCCGCCCGATCCTCACCGCCGCGGAGCCGGTCCTCCGTGAGCGCACGAAGCGGGTCTCCAGGTACGACGCGAGCCTCCATCGGCTTCTCGACGAAATGCTGGAAACCATGCGTGACGCGCCGGGGGTCGGCCTCGCCGCGAACCAGATCGGCGTTCCACTGCGCGTGGCGGTGATCGAGGTGGACGGCCGCCTCACCGAGCTCGTCAACCCCGAGGTGGTGCGCTCGGCCGGCGAGGCGCTCGACTGGGAGGGATGCCTCTCGATCCCCGGCTACGTGGCCGAGGTCACCAGGGCGGAGAATGTCACCGTGAAGGCCCGCGACCGGCACGGCAAGGAGTTCCGCGTGCGCGGCACGGAGCTCATGTCGCGAGCGCTCCAGCACGAGATCGACCACCTGAACGGCAATCTCTACATCGACCACCTCGGCTCGCTCGACGAGCTCGTCCGCGTGAGCGAGGCCGCCACCAGCGAGGTGGAGGAAGACGCGCCGGCGGGGATCTGATGGCCGGCATCGGGCGGATCGTCTTCCTCGGCTCAGGGTCGTTTGGCCTGCCGCTGCTCCATCGGGTGCGTGAGATCGCGGATGAGCTCCTCGTCGTCACGCAGCCCGACCGTCCCGCGGGCCGCAAGCTCCAGCTGCGCGCCTCGCCCATCGCGTCGTACGCGCGAGAGCACGAGATCGACGTCCTCAGCCCGCATCGGCTCCGTTCCGACGAGTCTCGCGAGGCGCTTCGCCGATTCGCGCCAGACGGCCTCCTTCTCGCGGCCTACGGACAGCTCGTCCCGATCGACGTGCTCCAGCTTGCCCAGCGACCCCCGCTGAACGTGCATCCCTCGTTGCTGCCCCGGCACCGCGGCGCGGCGCCGGTGGCCGGCACGATCCTCGCGGGCGACGCGGAGGCGGGCGTCACCCTCATGGTGATGACCGAGGAGCTCGACGCGGGGCCGATCGTCGCGCAATGGCGCATGCCGCTGGGGGGCCGCGAGACGACGCCGGAGCTCGAGGCGCGCCTCGCCGATCTCGCCGCGACCGTCGTGCCTCCGGCCCTCGAGCGGTGGGCGTCCGGGGAGCTGCCGGCGACGCCCCAGGACGCTGGCCTCTCCACCTACGTGCATCCGTTCACTCGCTCCGACGGCTGGATCGACTGGCGACGCCCCGCGGTCGAGATCGACCGCCAGGTCAGGGCGCTGCAGCCATGGCCGGGCGCCTGGACCATGGTCGACGGGCGACGCATCCACGTGCGTCGCGCGACGCCGGTCGCGGGGGTCGACGACGTGCCGATCGGCGCGCTGCTGGCCGGGGATCCGCCCTTCGTGGCGGCGGGCGTCGGGGCGCTGGCACTCGAGATCGTGCAGCCCGAGGGCCGGCCGGCGATGCCCGCGGAGGCATGGCGGCGCGGGCTCGACCGGGACCACGTTCTCCTCGGAGGCCGGCGACCGGGGGAGCTCGGCCGGTAGGCATGTTGCGTGCGCTTCATCTGAGCGCATCCGGCGCACAACAGGCGTTGCCTATACTCTCGACACCATGATCTTCGACCCGCTCTACATCTTCGTCGTCCTCATTCCCACGCTGCTCATCGCCGGATGGGCGGCGTTGCGGGTTCGCTCCACGTACGCCAGGTGGGCCAAGGTGGACTCGGGCATCGACCTCGAGCCGTTCGACTTCGCCCGCCAGCTGCTCGACCGCCAGGGGCTGACCGAGGTTCGCATCGAACCGACCCCCGGGCAGCTCACCGACCATTACGACCCGCGCGGCAAGGTGCTGCGCGTCAGCGCCTCGGTGTCCGGCCGGCCGGAGCTGGGAAACTACGATCCGGCTGCCCAGCAGATCGGCATTCGGACGGGCGGCCGGCTGTCGGTCGCCTCCGCCGCGGTCCTCGCGCACGAGGTCGGGCACGCCCTCCAGGATGCGCAGGGCGACCCGGCGATGAAGTTCCGACAGACGATCGTCCCGGTCGCCCAGTTCGGCTCCGGCATCGCTCCGTGGCTGATCATCGCGGGCGTCTGGCTCCAGCTCACCGGACTGGCAATCGTCGGCCTCGTCGCCTTCGCGGGCGCCGTGGTCTTCACCTTCGCAACGCTCCCGGTCGAGCTCGGCGCATCCGGCAGGGCCCTGGCGTTCGTCAACGGCCTCGGCATGACGGGCGAGCGCCAGGACGGCGCGCGTGCCGTGCTCAAGGCCGCGGCCTGGACCTATGTCGCCGGTGCGCTGACCGCGCTCCTCACGTTCCTGTACTACGCGTGGCTCGTCTTCGGGCGTCGTGACTGACCTGCCCGTCGCCGGTCCCTTGCCGGCGATCAGTGAGATCGATCCGGCGTCGCTCGCCGCGTGGCTCCAGGCCCGCGGCGAGCCTGCGTATCGGGCGGACCAGGTGCTGCGTGGGGCGCATCGGCCCGACGTCGTCTCCTTCGACGACCTGACCGAACTTCCCGTGCCGCTGCGGGTCGCGCTGGCGAGTGGCTTTCGTTTCAGCTCGATCCGCGACACCCACGTCGTGGGCGCCGACGGCGGTCTCACCGCGAAGGCGGTCCACGAGCTCGCCGATGGCCAGCGCATCGAGTCGGTCCTCATGCGCTACCCGGGCCGCGGCGCGGCCTCCGGGCGCACCACGATCTGCATCAGCTCGCAGGCGGGCTGTGCCGTGGCCTGCCCCTTCTGTGCGACCGGGCAGGCGGGCTTCGGCCGCCAGCTCACGGCGGGGGAGATCGTCGACCAGGTCCTCCACTGGCACCGCCCACCGTGGCGCGCGCTCGGGGACGCGGGGGGCCACTACAACATCGTGTTCATGGGCATGGGGGAGCCGCTGAACAACGCCGATCGCGTCTTCGAGGCCGTTCGCCTGCTCAACGACCCGCAGCGGCTCGGGATCGGCGCGCGGCACATCACCGTCAGCACGTCGGGTGTGGTGCCCGGCATGGATCGGATGGTGGACGAGCTCCCGCAGGTGAACCTCGCGATCAGCCTCCATGCCGCGACGGACGACCTGCGCGACGAGCTGGTGCCGATCAACCGCAAGTGGCCGATCCGAGACGTCATCGGCGCCGGACAGCGGTTCGCCCGGGCGACCGGCCGCCGCGTCAGCCTCGAGTACGTGATGATCGACGGCCTGAACGACCTCGACGCGCAGGCGTCCGGCCTGGCCGACCTCGCTCGCGGCTGGCGCTGCCATGTGAATCTCATCCCGCTCAATCCGACGCCGGGCTCACGCTGGAGCGGCACGCCCCCGCTCGGGATCGAGCGCTTCGTGCGCATCCTCCGCGCCGGGGGCGTGACGGTCACCGTGCGCGACACGCGGGGCCGTGAGATCGAGGCGGCGTGCGGCCAGCTTCACGCGCAGCTCTCCGGTCGCTCGTTGCGCGAGGCGCGAGAGGCGCGGGCGCTCCCGGCGGCCCCGGTCGCCAGCGCATGAGCGCCGGTCCGCATATCAGCGCCAGCATCCTCACGGCCGACTTCAGCCGGCTCGGGGAGGAGGTGCGGCGTGCCGACGCGGGCGGCGTCGACTCGATCCACCTCGACGTGATGGACGGCCATTTCGTCGACAACCTCACCATGGGACCGGTGGTGGTGGGGTCGGTGCGGGGCCACTCGCGCCTGCCGTTCCACAGCCACCTGATGATCAGCAACCCGCTGGCGCTCGCGGAGCGGTTCGCCGAGGCGGGAAGCGACCTGATCGTCTTCCACGTCGAGGCCGATGACGATCCGGACGCCGTCATCGCCGCGATCGAGCGGAGTGGCAGGCGCCCGGGAATCGCCCTCAACCCCGAGACGCCCGCCGCGGCCGTGCTGCCCTTCCTCGACCGCGTGGACCTTCTGCTCGTGATGACCGTCCATCCCGGCTGGGGCGGACAGCCGTTCATGGCCGAGGTGCTGCCGAAGCTCCGCGAGCTGCGTGACGAGATCGATCGCCGCGGCTCGGGCGTGCAGATCGGCGTCGATGGAGGCGTGAACCTCGAGACGATCGGCGCTGCCCACGCCGCAGGTGGCGACGTGCTGGTCACCGGCAACGCGCTGTACTCCACCGCGGGCGACCTCGCGCCGACGGTCGAGGCGCTCCGAACCGCCGCCGCCGCACCGAGCACCTGACGTGTCAGGCCTCACTCGGCACGCGACGCTGCTCCTGGGCGTCCTCGCGCTGGTCGCCGGGTGCACCCAGAACGGCCTTCCCTTCGTCCCGACGCCCGAGCCAACCCCCGAGCTTCCGCGCGAGGTGGCGATCACCGTCGTCGACCGCTCGACCCGGGAGCCGATCGCGGGGGCGTTCGTGGAGGCGGGCGCCGAGCGCGTGCTGACCGACGAGTCCGGAGACGCGACCTTCATCGCGATGCGCGGGTCCACGGTGAGCGTGAGCGCCGCGGAGCACGAGCCAGGCAGCGCCGAGGTCCCGGACGAGGGACCCGTGGAGGCGGAGCTCAGACCGAACGTGCTGCGCGGGAGCGTGACCGACGAGGCCGGAGCCCCGCTCGCGGACGTTCGGGTCTTCGTCGACGGCACCGACGCCATGGTGCTCACCGACGCCACCGGTGCCTACGAGCTGCCGGGAATCCCCGAGGCCGGCACCGTCATCTTCAAGCGGGCCGGCCACCGCCTCGGGGAGATCCCGATCGGCGAGGACGTCGCGATGGACGTCGCCCTCGAGCGCTTCGAGGCGCGGGCCCTCTACGCGCCGGCCTCCGTCTTCGAGTCGACCGGAGGCCTCGAGGAGCTCCTCGAGCTGGTGGACTCGACCGAGGTGAACGCGCTGGTCATCGACGTGAAGGAAACCGACGGCCTTCTCTACTACTCCACGGACCTGCCGGAGGCCGTCGAGGTCGGCGCCGTGCGCGAGACGCCCATCCTCGACCTCGAGGAGCTGCTGCCGATGCTGCGGGCGCGGGGCATCTACACGATCGCCCGCATGGTCGTGATGAAGGACAACACCGTGACGGCAGCACGCCCGGAGCTGGCGGTGCGCAACGTCGTCACCGGTGAGCCGTGGCGCGACTACATCGGCGGAGCGTGGCTCGACCCCTCGGCACCGGGCGTGGCCGAGTACGTCGCCGCAATCGCGGTCGACCTCGCCGACAAGGGCTTCGACGAGGTCCAGCTCGACTACGTGCGCTTCTTCAGCGACGGCCCTTACGCGGAGGCCGACACCACACTGCCGAACAGCCAGTCATTCCGGCTCGCGGCGATGCAGCGCGTGCTGCGCGTGGTGAGCGAGGCGATGGCGACGAAGCGCGCCTTCCTGGCCGCCGACGTCTTCCCGATCAGTTTCATCCTCCCCGACGACCAGGGGATCGGACAGCGACCGGAGGTCGTGATGCCGTACGTCGACTACGCCTGCCCGATGGCGTACCCGAGCCACTTCGGTTCCGGCGTCTTCGGCCTGGCGGTTCCGAACAACTTCCCGTACGAGGTGGTCGACCAGACGCTGGAGATCATGAACGAGCAGGCGGCCGAGTGGCCCGTGGCGCTTCGCCCGTGGATCCAGGACTTCGGCTACGGGGAGTTCCCCAAGTACACCCCGGAGCAGGTGGCCGCCCAGATCCAGGCGGCCACCGATCGCTCCGCGCACGGCTGGATGGTCTGGAACCCGATCACCAACTTCAGCGCCTCCGCCTTCGGCCCGCCCAGGCCCGGCGAGGACGCGGGACCCGTCACCGAGGCGCTGCCCGCGCCCTCGACCGCCCCCTAGGCGGACCGACCGGTGCGACTCGTGGTCCAGCGCGTGTCGCGGGCGTCGGTCCGCGCCGGGGAGGAGCCGCTCGGCGAGATCGGCCTCGGCGCGGTGGTCCTCGTCGGCATCGGCCGCGACGACGACGCGGACACGGTCGACCGGATGGCCGACCGCCTCGTCGGCCTTCGCTACTTCCGAGATGCGGATGGGCGCACCAACCTCGCGGTCTCGGACGTGGGGGGCGCCTACCTCGTCGTGAGCCAGTTCACCCTGTACGCGGACACGAGCCGCGGGCGCCGCCCCGGTTTCACCGCCGCCGCCGCCCCGGAGCTGGCGTCCACGCTCGTTGACCGCTTCGCGAAGCGCCTTCGCGGGCACGGACCGACGGTGGAAATGGGGCGATTCGGCGCCGAGATGGAGGTCGACCTCGTCAACGACGGGCCGTTCACGCTGGTCCTCGACTCCCGGGCGACATAGGAACGCCCGCGTCGCGTGACGCGGGCGCATCGGTCAGTCGAAGGTCGGGGTCAGGGTGTCTTCTGGGCCGTCCGCCGGCATCGGCTGCAGGCCTTGACCTTCGTGGTCTTGCCGTCGGCGACGACCGTCATGGCCTGGAGGTTCGGCAGCCATCGGCGCAGCGCGCGCTTGCGGTTCATGCCGACCGACTGGGGGTTCCAGCCGGTGATCGGTCGCTTGCCGCAGATGTCGCAGACCCGTGCCATGTGAGCGTCTCCAGTCGTGAAAGAACCGGTGCCGCAGCCTCGTGGGCGCACACCGGAGCGATCGGTAGGGTAGCACGCTACGATCGGGCCATGCAATCGAGCCGTCCGGTTCGCGGCGTGACCGCGCTCACGGCGGAAGAGCTCGATCAGCCCATCCGAACCGCCCTCCCGGACCTCGCCCGCGCGTCCGCGTCGCTGGCCAGGCTCGGGGTTCGCACCCCGCGCCAGGCGCTCTGGTACCTGCCGTTCCGGTACGACGACTTCAGTGAGTTGCGGCAGCTCGGCGAGCTGATCCCCGACGAGAAGCAGTCCGCGCGCGTGCGGGTGGAGGCGATCCGCGTCGAGCCGGGCTTCGGGCGCCGCCCGCAGCGCGTGATCGCCCAGCTCACCGACACGACGGGGAGCGCGGAGGCCATCTGGTTCGGCCGTCGCTACGTCGAGCGGCGGCTTCGCGAGGGCGAGGAGGTGATCGTCTCCGGGAAGGTGACGCAACGCGGGTGGCGGTCGCAGTTCACCTCGCCGGAGTTCAGCCCGGTCGGGCACGAGTCGGTGCACACCGCCCGGGTCGTGCCGGTGTACCCGCTCGCGGCGGGGGTGACCCAGAAGCGCCTGCGCGAGCTGCTCGCCCGCATCCTGGAGCGAGCGCTGCCCGCGGTGGAGGACCCGCTGGAGGCCGGGGAGCGTGAGGGCATGCCCTCGCTCGCCGATGCCCTCCACACGGCGCACTTTCCCGAGGAGGCGGCCGACGTCACCGAGGCCCTCGACCGGCTGGCGTTCGACGAGCTGCTCGCGTTGCAGCTGACGCTTGCCCAGGTCCGCCAGGCACGCGAGTCGCTCGTTGCGCCGCGCGTCGCGGTCGCCGATGCCGAGCGCCGCGAGATCGTCGACGCTCTCCCGTTCACGCTGACCGACGACCAGGCGGCCGCAGTTGACGCGATCGTCACGGACCTCGCCTCCGAGCGGCCGATGCGGCGCCTGCTCCAGGGCGACGTGGGGAGCGGCAAGACGGCCGTGGCCGCCGTTGCGCTCGCGTGCGCCGTGCGGGCCGGGTGGCAGGCGGCGCTCATGGCACCCACCGAGATCCTCGCGCGTCAGCACCACACCGGGCTGGCGCCGCTCCTCGACGCGCTCGGGGTGCGGGCGCAGTTCCTGTCGGGCTCGCTGGCGGCGGCGCGCAAGCGCGAGATCCACGACGCGATCGCCAGCGGGATGGCGGAGGTCGTCATCGGCACCCACGCGGTGATCAGCGAGGCGGTCGCCTTCCCGCGCCTCGGCCTGGCGATCGTCGACGAGCAGCATCGGTTCGGGGTGGGCCAGCGCGCGGCGCTGCAGGCGAAGGGCAGCGGCGGAGAGCCGCACATCCTGGCGCTCACCGCGACCCCGATCCCCCGCACGCTGGCGCTGACCCTGTACGGCGACCTTGCCATCAGCACGATCCGGGAGATGCCTCCCGGGCGCCTGCCGATCCGGACCGAGATCCGCGACCGGTCGGCGATGCCGAAGATCGAGGCGTTCCTGGCGTCCGAGGCGGCTGAGAGTCGCCAGGCCTTCGTGGTCGTGCCGCTCGTCGCCGAGTCGGAGGCGCTCCAGGCGGCCAGCGCGGACGCCGAGGGCGAGCGGCTGCGGCTCGCGCTGCCCGCGCTCCGCGTCGGGGTCGTCCACGGGCAGCAGCGCGCAGACGTCCGCGACGCGGCCATGACGGCGTTCGCGGCGGGGGAGACCGACGTGCTCGTGGCGACCACCGTCATCGAGGTCGGCATCGACGTGCCGAACGCGAGCGTGATGGTCATCGAGGATGCGGAGCGCTTCGGGCTCGCCCAGCTCCACCAGCTCCGCGGCCGGGTGGGACGCGGGGTGCATCGGTCGTTCTGCATCCTCGTCTCTGACGCGACCGAGGAGCTGCCTCGCCGCCGGCTGGCGGTCGTCGCGGGCTCGAGCGACGGGTTCGAGATCGCCGAGGCGGACCTCAAGCTGCGCGGCGCGGGCAACCTGCTCGGAACGCGGCAGTCCGGGCTGCCGCCCCTCCGCGTCGCGTCGCTGTTCGAGCCGCGCCACCTCAGGCTCGCCGAGCGCGCTCGCTCGCTCGCAGATGGCGTCGTGCGCGCGGATCCCGCGCTCGCCGGACGCCCCGAGCTCGCACGCCTGCGGAGCGACTTCGCGACGCTCGAGGAGGAAGGCGAGGCCGCCTGATGCGCGTGATCGCCGGAACGGCGGGCGGGCTCATCCTGGTCGCGCCGCGCGGCGACGCGACGCGCCCGATCACCGACCGCGTGAAGGAGACGCTCTTCGGCATCCTCGGCGAGCGCGTCCCCGGGGCACGGGTGCTCGACCTCTACGCCGGGAGTGGCGCCGTCGGGATCGAGGCGCTCTCGCGTGGAGCCGAGCACGCCACGTTCGTCGAGCGCGGGCGTGAGGCGCTGGTTGCGCTGCGGACGAACCTGGAGCGCACCGGGCTGGCGGGGACGGCGAGCGTCATGAGCGTCGACGTCGAACGATTCCTGGCGAGGGCGGCCGGAGGGCCGTGGGACCTCGTCGTGCTCGATCCACCGTATGCCGAGCGTGCTATCGTGACGCCGCTTCGCGACCTGCTCCCGCACCTCGCGCCCGGTGCGATGGTCGTGCTCAAGCACCACTGGCGGTCCGGGGTGCCCGACGTCGCCGACCTGTCGACGACCCGCCAGCGACGGTTCGGGGAGACGATGCTCACCTTCATGGAGGCGACGAACCGATGACGCGCGCCGCGGTCTTCCCGGGCTCGTTCGACCCGCTCACGAACGCCCACCTCGACGTCGCGCGCCGCGCCGCCGAGCTCTTCGACCGGCTCGTGATCGGCGTCTTGAACAACCCCCGAAAGGAGCCCCTGTTCAGCGTCGACGAGCGCGTGGAGCTCATCCGGGCCTGCGTGGCCGACCTCGGCGAGCACGTCACCATCGATGCCTTCGACGGGCTCACCGTCGAGTTCGCGCGGCGGAAGGGCGCCGGGTTCATCGTGCGCGGGCTGCGCGCGGTGAGCGACTTCGAGGCCGAGCTCCAGATGGCCCTCACGAACCGGAAGCTGGCGCCCGAGGTCGACACGACCTTCCTCATGACCGCCCTCGAGTTCGGCTACGTCAGCTCGACCCTCGCGAAGGAGGTCGCGCGCTTCGGCGGGGACGTGCGCCCGATGGTCCCGGACGTCGTCGCGGACGCGCTCGGACGGCGGCTGAAGGCCGGCGCGAGCGTATAATCCGCTCCGCACAAGGAGGCGTGCCACGGACATCATCTTCCTGGTCGAGCGTCTGGAGTCGCTCGTCGCGGCCAGCAAGAAGCTGCCCCTGACGAACAACGTCGTCCTCGATCAGGCCACCCTCCTGGAGGTCATCGACCAGCTCCGCGTATCCGTCCCCGACGAGGTGCGCCAGGCGCGACGCATCACGGAGGAGGCGTCGCGGATCACCGAGCGGTCGCAGGAAGAGGCCGACGCGATCGTCGCTCGCGCCCAGCAGCAGGCCGCGCAGATGCTCGAGGAGCGTGAGCTCGTGCGCGCGTCACAGCAGCGTGCTGCCGAGATCATCGAGGCCTCACAGAACGAGGCCCGCGAGGTCCGCCGCGGTGCCGACGAGTACGCGGCCGGCGTGCTCATCCGGCTCGAGGGGGAATGCATCAAGGCGCTGACGAGCATCAAGCGCGGTATCGACATGCTCGACGAGCGCCATCGGCCCGCGAGCTCGGACGGCAACGGACCCGCCGCCGGCCTCTCGATCGAGCAGTCCGAGGAGCAGACGCCAGCCGCCTCCCGGCCATGACCTCGTTCAACGTGGCGGGGCTCCTCCACGAGCCCCCCGGCGTCACGCGTGACGTCCGCCTGCGCGACCATTACCTCAGCCTCGCTCCCGACGTCGAGCTCGCCGGCCCCCTCGACGCGGATCTCCGGCTGCAGCGCACGAACCGGGGGATCCTCATGCGCGGCGAGGTCCGCGCCCCGCTGCGACGCACCTGCGCCCGGTGCACCGACTCGTACGTCGAGGACGTGCGCGTCCCCGTCTCGGAGGAGTTCCTGCCGAGCGTCGACCCCTCGACCGGGGCGCCGCTCCATGCGGAGGAGGGCGACGACGCCGTCCAGCACGTCGACGAGCATCACGAGATCAGCCTGTACGGGCTCCTCCATGACGAGCTGGCCCTGACCGAGCCGATGCACCCGCTGTGCAGCCCCGACTGCCCGGGCCTCTGCGCCGAGTGTGGCGAGCGGCTCGGCAGCGCGCACCAGGTCCACGCGGAGGACGAGATCGACCCGCGCCTCGCCGCGCTGGCGGCCCTCCTCATCGACGGGGACGACGCGCCGAAGTCCTAGTCACCCTCCGGCTCTCCCGCCGTGCGGCGGCTATACTGCGGCGTCCCGTTTGTCATCGGTCAAGGAGTTTCCGCGTGGGCGTTCCCAAGCGAAAGGTATCCAAGGCGCGCCAGGGCGAGCGTCGCTCGCACCTCGCGATCAGCGCGCCGCCACTCGTGGAGTGCGATCACTGCCATGAGCTCAAGCGCGCGCATCACGTGTGCCCGACCTGCGGCTGGTACGCCGGCCGCGAGGCCGTGCCGATCGAGCCGGTCGGTCCGGTGGAAGGCCAGCGCTAACCCGCATGCGCATCGCGGTCGATGCGATGGGAGGGGACAACGCCCCCCGCGAGATCGTCCGCGGCGCAATCGACTACGCCGCCTCCAGCACCGACGAGGTCATCCTGGTCGGCGACGTGCCTCGCCTCGAGCGCGAGATCACCGCGTATGACGGCGGTCGCCCCGCCAACATCCGGCTGGTCGACGCTCCCGAGGTCGTCGGGATGGGGGAGCATCCGGCCACTGCACTGCGGACGAAGCGCCGCGCCTCGATCGTCGTCGCCACTGACCTCGTGCGCAACGGCGAGGCCGATGCGGTCGTGAGCGCAGGGTCGACCGGTGCCACCATGGCGGCCGCCGTCTTTCGACTCGGACGCATCGAGGGCATCGATCGCCCGGCATTGCCCGCCCACATGGTCACGGCCACCGGTCCGGTGATGCTCCTCGACGTCGGCGCCAATGTCGATTCCTCGGCGGACAACCTCGTCCAGTTCGCGGCGATGGGAGCCATCTTCGCGGAGCACGTCCTCAAGGTGCCGAACCCGCGCATCGGCCTTCTGAACATCGGCGAGGAGGTCGAGAAGGGGGACGCCCTCGCGCGGGAAGCCCACGAGAAGCTGTCGACCGCGGGCCTCCGCTTCGTCGGGAACGTCGAGGCGCACGACATGATCGGTCATCGCGCCGACGTGGTCGTGTGCGACGGTTTCGTCGGCAACGTCGTCATCAAGTTCTTCGAGGGCATCACCAGCTTCATCTTTCGCGCGTTGCGAGAGGACCTGCGACAGGGACCGATCGCGCCGCTCGCCCTGCTGGCGCTCAAGCCGGGCTTCGACCGCATGAAGGCGCGCTTCGACTACGAGGGCTACGGTGGCGCGCCGCTGCTCGGCGTGAAGGGCGTGAGCATCGTCACCCACGGGCGCGCGAAGGCGCGAATGATCGAGAACGCGATCCGCGTCGCGTCGGAGGCCGCGCACGCCGGGGTCCCCGAGCTCATCGCGGCATGGACGCGTGAGCACCCCGCGCTGAGCCACCGCGGCGTCCGCTCGCGGCTGGCCGCGCGCCTCCACATCGAGCGCGGCTGATGCCGACGCGTGCCAGTCGCGCCGCGGATCCCGGGATGCAGGCCAGGCGCCTGGCGCTGCTGGCGCTGTTCGAGGACGAGTTCCGGCCCGGGATCGCGGCTGCGGCCCTCGAGCGGCTGGCGGCTGAGCGGGAGGTGCCGGAGGAGGTTCGTCGCCACGCGGCGGACATCCTCGCCGGGGTGGCTGCCCACCGTCGCGAGCTGGACGCGCGCATCGAGGCCGAGGCGCCGCTGATCCCCGTTCCGGAGCTCGGTCGTGTGGAGCGGACGATCCTCCGGAGCGCGCTTTATGAGGTGCTATACTCCGCCGCGACCCCGGCCCGGGAGACGATGCGCGATGCGGTGTCCCTCGCCCGGATCTACGCCGGCGACGCGGCCCGCAGGCTGGTCAACGGCGTGCTAGGAAGCGTTTCCAGATCATCGGGTGGAGGAGTCTGAGTGACCGACGGGACCACATTCGAGCGACTCAAGAAGATCATCGTCGAGCAGCTCGGCGTCGACGAGGAGGAGGTCACCACGACCGCCTCGTTCGTCGAGGACCTGAACGCCGATTCGCTGGATCTCGTCGAGCTGATCATGAGCCTCGAGGAGGAGTTCGGGATGGAGATCTCGGACGAGGACGCCGAGCGCATTCAGAAGGTCTCGGACGCCGTCGAGTACATCGAGGAGCACCAGCAGTAGACGGAGCCACCCATGGATGCTCCGCCGCTGGACGAGCTCGGCGCCCGCCTCGGCATCGTCCTTCGGGAACCGGAGCTCATCGGGCGGGCATTCGTCCACAGCTCCTTCCTGAACGAGAATCCCGGCCGCGTCACCAGTCACAACGAGCGACTCGAGTTCTACGGTGACGCCGTCATCAGCCTCGTCGTCAGTCGCCTCCTCTACGACCGCTACCCCGACGAGGACGAAGGCTTCCTGACCGCGCGCCGCGCGGCCCTGGTGAACCGCGACGCGCTCGCCGCCATGGGACTGGAGCTCGGGCTCGACCGCTATCTGCGCCTCGGCCGCGGGGAGGCGGAGGCGGGCGGCGCGACACGGCCATCGCTCGTCGCCGCAAGCTTCGAGGCGCTCGCCGGCGCCCTCTCCCTCAGCGAGGGCGGCGAGCTCACGGAGGCGGTCCTCGAGCGGCTCTTCAGCGAGCGCATGGAGGCGCTCGCCGCCGAGGACGGTCCTCCCAAGTCTGCAAAGTCCCGCCTCCAGGAGTGGACGCAGCGGCGGCACGGCACGAAGCCGGTCTACCAGCTGTCCGCCACAAGCGGTCCGGCCCACGACCAGCGATTCGACGTCGTCGTCCTGGTGGATGGCCACCCGGTGGCGAGCGGCTCGGGAACGAGCCGCCAGCGGGCCGAGGAGCAGGCCGCCGCGTTCGCGCTCGGGGAGCTCCAGCCGGCGCCGGGGGACGACGTCACACACCCAGGTGGCGTGGGGCTGCCGGACGGGCACGGTGCGGTCGTCGAGCCGGCCACGTCGTGAGCCGCCTCAGGGAGCTGCGGCTCCACGGCTTCAAGTCGTTCGCCGATCCGACGCGCTTCGTCTTCGAGCCGGGGGTCAATGCCGTGCTCGGACCGAACGGTTCCGGCAAAAGCAACATGGCGGACGCCGTGCGCTGGGTGCTCGGCGAGCAGTCGAACCGGTCGCTCCGCACGCGGCGAGCCGACGACGTGATCTTCGCCGGCTCGGAGCAGCGGAAGCCGCAGGGCATGGCGGAGGCGGTCCTGACGCTCGACAACGCCGATGGCTGGCTGCCGATCGAGTTCGCGGAGGTGAGCATCGGTCGCCGCGCCTACCGCTCCGGGGAGACGGAGTACCTGATCAATGGCGCGCGGGCCCGGCTGCGCGACGTCGTCGAGCTGCTGGGTGAGGGCCGCCTCGGCGCGAACGAGCTCGTCGTCGTCGGGCAGGGGACCGTCGACGCGGCACTGTCGCTCCGCCCCGAGGAGCGCCGGCAGCTGTTCGAGGAGGCCGCCGGCGTCAAGGCGCTGCAGGTGAAGCGCAACGAGGCGTCGTCGCGGCTCGCCAGGGCGCTCGACAACCTCACCCGGGTCAGCGACCTCGTGACGGAGCTGAAGCCGCAGGTCCGTCGGCTGGCGCTCCAGGCCGAGCACCAGCAGCAGCACGACTCGCTGGGGTCCCGCGCGAGCGCTCTCGTCGCCGCGTCGCACCGTCGACGCGAGCAGGCGGCGCGCGCGCTGCTGGGCGACGCCCGGCGCACGGCTGCCGCGGCGGAGGCCGCGCTCGAGGCGTATCGCGCGTCACAGGAGAAGGGGCGCACGGCGATCGCCGATGCGGAGGCCCGCTATTGGGAGGCCGATGAAGCGGCCCGCGCCGCCGCGCGGGTGCGCGAGGAGACGCGCGAGGCGCTCATCCGTGCCGAGGGCCGCGTCGAGGCCGTCGAAGCGCGTCTCGCCGCGCTGAGGGCCCAGGTCGGGCGCGAGGAGGGGGAGCTCGCGGAGGCCGAGCGAGCGGTCGTGAGCGAGGAGGACGCTCCGAGCGACGCGATGGCGGCGGCCCTCGAGGAGGCGCACGCGGCCGAGGGTGCGTGGCGCGCCGCGCTCGGCGACCTGGCGGCCGCTGACGACAGCCTGCTCGCCGCAGAAGAGGCCGTGGCCGCGGTGCGCTCTCGCGACAGCGATCGTATCGCCGCGGCCGCGCGGTCGGAGGAACAGGTCGCTCGCCGGCGCTCACGCCACGACCAGGCGGTCGCGGAGCGCGACGTCGCCGTGGCCGAGCTCGACGCCGCAGGCAGGCGACTCGAGGTCGCCACGCAGGGGCTCGAGGCCTCGACTGCCGCGGCCGTGGCAACATCCGACGCGCTGGACGCCGCCGAGCGGTCCCGCGACGACAGCCAGGCAGAGACCGATACCGCGCGGCAGCTCGCCGTCGAGCTGACCGAGCGGCTCCGCGCGACGCGCGCGGAGCAGGACGCCATCTCCGGGCCCGGGGACTCGGCGACTCGCCTCGGGCGGCGCCTCGCCGACGCGGGCTGGCCGGCGCTGCTGGACTCGATGGAGGCGCCGGAGACGGCGTGGGCCGCGATCGAGGCGGTCGTCGGCGGAGAGCTGGAGGGAGCCGTCCTGTGGTCCGACGGCGACCCGAGCGACCAGCTCGGTGGCGCCCGCGGCTCGGCTCGCCTGCTGGCGTCGGACGAGGACGGGGACGCGGCCGGCCGGCGAGCTGCCCTCGAGGCGGTCTCGGCCGAGCGCACGCTCGACGAGTGGCTCGGGATGAGCGACGCGCCGACCGTCTTCCGACGTGCGGTCCTCGCGCCGGACCTCCAGACGCTGCTCGACGGCTGGCGGCGCCTGCCGGTGGGCTGGATGGCGGTGACCGCCGACGGGGAGGTCGCCGATGCCCGCGGCGTCGTCGTGCTCCGCGGCCGTGCCGATCCGCCCGGCGGCGCCGCGGCCCGAGCGCATTCCCGCCGGCGCGAGCTCGCCGACCTCGGTGCGCAGCTGGAGAGGGAGTCCGCGGAGGCCCAGGGCGCTGCGCATGACGCCACCGAACGGCTGCGGGTCGCGCGCGCCGCGCATCTCGGAGCCGGAGAGTCCGCGGACGCCGCCGAGCGGCGTGCTCGCGCCGGGCGGGGCGAGCATGACGTCGTGACCGCGGCCGTTCGTCGAGCGGAGGAGCGCGTCGCGTTACTCGACGCCGAGCTCGCGAGCCTCGACGCCGATGCGGAGCCGGCGGCAGCGATTCCCGCGCCGGCCGCCGCTGAGCTTGCCTCCCTGGAGCGGGCCGCAGCTGAGGCCCGCTCCGCACGCGATGCGCTGGCCGTGCGCCGCGACGAGGCGCGCCAGCGATGGACCACGGCGAGGGCGGCGGCGGATGCCGCCGAGACGCTCACCGTCGGCCAGCGGCGCGACCGAGCGGCGCGGGAGGCGCGCGTGGCCCAGCTCCGTGCCTCGATTCCTGGGGTGCGCGCGGAGGAGGTCACGCTGACGGACGAGCGTGACGGGCTCGCCGCCGCCCTGAGCGCGGCGCAGGCGACGGACGCGGCCTCGTCGTCGCGGCTCGAGGCAGCGGAGCAGGCTCGGGCCGCGCGCCGGGAAGAGCTCCTCGAGCTCGAGCGGGGCCAGGGGGCGGTCGGGAGCCAGCTCGCGGAGCTCGAGCGTGCGGCGCAGGCAGCAATCATCGAGGCCTCCCGGCGGGACGAGGCACTCGTGTCGCTCGCGCGGGAGCGCGAGCTCGCGCTCGAGGGCCTGCCCGCCATCGCCGACGCCGCCCCGGACGAGGAGATCGAGGCGCTCGGCGACGAGGCGGTCGACGCCGAGCTGCGTCGAGTTCGGCGACTCCTGTCGCAGATCGGCTCGGTGAACCCATTCGCGCTCGAGGAGCACCGCGAGGTCGCCGCTCGGCTCGAGGAGATGACGTCGCAGGAGCGCGACCTCCGCGGTGCGATCGCGTCGACCGAGGAGCTCATCACGCGGCTCGATGGGGAGATCGCCGGCCGCTTCGACTCCGCGTTCAAGGCCATCGGCGAGCGATTCAACGAGTACTGCGGACTGCTCTTCGCCGGCGGCAGTGGCTCGCTCGCCATGGGCGACGAGGAGGACGGCGACGCGCCCGGGGGCATCGAGATCGTCGTGCGGCCGCCCGGCAAGCGGCTCCAGCGTCTGGGCATGCTCTCCGGGGGCGAGCGCGCGCTCACCGGGGTCGCCCTCCTGTTCGCGATGTTGAGCGTGAACCCTGTGCCGTTCTGCATCCTCGACGAGGTCGACGCGGCGCTGGACGAGGCGAACATCGGGCGATTCGCGCAGGCGCTTCGCCGGCTCTCGGAGTCGATCGACTTCGTCGTCATCACCCACAACCGGGCGACGATCGAGGTCGCCGATACGATCTACGGCGTGACCATGACCGATGCGGCGGTGAGCCGCGTCCTCTCCATGCGACTGGCCGACCTCCCCGCCGAGGTCGTCGCATAGTGTTTCGCCGCCGGCGCGACGAGCCGGATCGCCCCGCCGAGGAACCGCAGCCACCGCCGACCACGCTCGAGCGCCCGAGCCGTCAGCCGGCCGGGATGGGGCTTCGGGCTCGCCCGTCGGGCCTCGGCGCACGCCTGCGGGCGATCCTTGGATCGGGGGCCGCGGCCACCGAGGCGACCTGGGACGAGGTGGAGGAGGCGCTGATCGCCGCGGACGTCGGGGGGTCCGCCACCCTCGAGCTCGTCGAGGCGGCCCGGCAGCGGTTCGCCTCCACCGGCGGGAAGAGCGGCGACGACGTGCGCCGGGCGCTCTCGACCGAGATCCGGGACCGACTGGCCCGCACGAGCGGCTCCCGCTTCGAGCTCGGGGATCCGCCCTCGATCATCCTCGTCGTCGGCGTGAACGGGACCGGCAAGACCACGAGCATCGCCAAGCTGGCGGCGCGCCTGAAGGCGGAGGGCCGCTCGGTGGCGATCGCGGCGGGTGACACCTTCCGCGCGGCCGCGATCGAGCAGCTGAGGATCTGGGGCGAGCGAATCGGGGTCCCGGTGATCGCGCAGCGCGCGGGAGCGGATCCAGGGGCCGTCGCGTTCGACGCGGTCGCCGCAGCGGAGGCACAACAGCTCGACGCGGTCCTCGTCGACACCGCTGGGCGACTGCAGAACAAGCAGCAGCTGATGGAGGAGCTCGCGAAGGTTCGGCGCGTCATTGAGCGCCGGCTGCCCGGCCAGCCGAGACACGTGCTGCTGGTCCTCGACGCCACCACGGGCCAGAACGGCCTCGTCCAGGCGGAGGCGTTCAGCCGCGAGATCGGAGTGACCGGCGTCATCCTCACCAAGCTCGACGGCACGGCGAAGGGCGGCGTCGCGCTCGCGGTGGCGGACCGGCTCGGAATCCCGATCGTCTTCGTCGGGGTAGGGGAGGAGCTGGACGCTCTGGCTCCCTTCGAGCCAGAGGCCTTCCTCGAGTGGCTCCTCGCCTGACTGGGCGCATTGCCCCGTCCAACGCCCCCGCCTAGAATGGGCAGCCGTTTGCCGGCGGACAGCAGCCGAGGCTGAGCCCCCGCATCGGTCCATTCCGCATCGGTTCATCCATGTTCGAATCTCTCTCTGCGCGCCTCCAGGCGATCGCCGGGCGCCTGCGCGGCAAGGCCAGGCTCACCGAGGCCGATCTCGACGCCGCCCTGCGGGAGATCCGGCTCGCCCTGCTCGAGGCGGACGTCAACTTCAAGGTCGTCAAGGACTTCGTCGCGC
>JBDTWT010000008.1:0-19858 GCA_040006555.1 Chloroflexota bacterium | reverse complement strand
CCTCCACGTCGGGCTTGACACCTTCCGGCCGCTCGAGGGCGACTTCGTCGACGAGCACCACATTCACCGCGAGTGGTTCGAGGTTCCCGATGCCACGGTGGGGGCGGTCGCGGCGACCCGTGAGGCGGGAGGACGGGTCGTCGCCGTCGGCACCACGGCGGTCAGGGTCCTCGAGACCGCCGCCGGCGGCGGAGCCGCCTCGGGCTGGACGGAGCTGTACGTCACGCCGCCGCATCGGTTCCGGCAGGTCGACGCCCTCATCACGAACTTCCACCTGCCCCGGAGCTCGCTGCTCCTCCTCGTGACGGCGTTCGTCCAGGCAGGGATGCCTGCGGGAGCGAGCGAATACGACGCGCGCGACACGCTCCTCGCGGCGTACCGCGTGGCGTTGGAATCGGGCTATCGGTTTTTCAGCTTCGGCGACGCGATGCTGATCGTGTGAAGGCGGCTAGGCCGGTTCGTCCGAACGGGTCGGCACGCCCTCGGGGCGCTCCGGGCGAGCGGGATCGTCGGCTGTGCGCCCGTCGCCACCCTTCGCCTTGCCCGGCCCCTTCGGCACGGGTCCCTCGCCCGAGGCGGGAAGCGGCCGCGGCCCACCCGGAATCGCCCCCGGCACCTCGCTCGACGAACGCCCGGCCGGCACGCCGAACGGCTCGGCCATCACCGCGCACACGCGGGCGAGGTCGCACAGCGCCTGGCCGAGGTCCGCGGACTCGGTGGCCGCCTCGAAATGCGGATGGTGCAGGCGGAACTGCCAGCGCGTGCGGTGCTCCCGCGCCCAGAGCCTGAAGGTGTCGGCGCGCAGCTCCACGCCGCGCAGCACCTGCCACGGGTACATGAGCATCGCCAGCCGATACCGCGCGGAGGATCCGAACGGCGCGTAGCGATGGTCGAGCAGGCCGATCTCGGTCGCGACCATGATTCGCCGCTCGTCGCCCTCGGTGCCGGCCTCGAGTGCGTAGACGGCGAGGTCCTCGACGCCCAAGCTCTGCAGCTCCAGGGCGATCCAGTCCTTCGCTTCGTCGTTCAGGAATGGCATCCGAGGCCATTCGATCAGTCGCACCAAGCCCTCACCTCTGCATGGACCACGTAGCCTATCCTGTCCCGCGTTGTCAACGCCCGCAGGCCTCGAGTGGAGCTTCCGCCCGACCTCGATCGGCCGAGCGAGGCTCGGTCGCCTGGTCACCCCGCGAGGTGCCATCGACACCCCGCAGTTCATGCCCGTCGGCACCCAGGCCAGTGTCAAGGCACTCACGCCGGGCGATCTGCGCACCGCCGGCGCGGAGATCATCCTCGCTAACACCTACCACCTCAACCTGAGGCCCACGGCCGAGCGCATCGCGCGCCTGGGAGGCCTGCATCGGTTCATGGCCTGGGATGGACCGATCCTGACCGATTCGGGCGGATTCCAGGTATTCAGCCTCGCCAGGCTCCGCCGCGTCGACGACGACGGCGTCACGTTCACCAGCCACATCGACGGGTCGGAGCACCGCCTCACGCCGGAGCGAGCGATGGAGATCCAGGCGTTGCTCGGTTCCGACATCGCGATGGTGCTCGATCAGCTGGTCGACCCGGGGCTGCCGGCCGCCGACGTCCGGGAGGCGATGGAGCGCACGCATCGCTGGGCCGCTCGGTCGCTCGCCGCTCGTGGGGATCCGGCGCAGGCCGTGTTCGGCATCGTGCAGGGAGGCGTCGACGCCGACCTGCGCCGCGAGTCCGCATCGGCCATCGCCGCGCTTCCCTTCGACGGGATAGCGGTCGGCGGGCTCTCGGTCGGAGAGTCAAAAGACCAGATGGCGGCGACGCTCGACGTCGTGGGCGACGCGCTGGGTGAGGACCAACGGCCGCGTTACCTCATGGGCGTTGGGTCGCCGGCGGACTTCTTCACGGCCGTCGAGCGGGGGATCGACCTGTTCGACTGCGTGCTCCCAACCAGGGTCGCGCGGACGGGCCAGGTATGGACCGATGCGGGACGGCTGAACCTGCGTAACTCGGCAGTCCAGGACGATCCCGGGCCGATCGATCCGGCGTGCGGCTGCGAGGCCTGTCGTACCCACTCGCGGGCGTACCTTGCGCACCTGTTTCGGGCGGAGGAGCTCCTGGCCTATCGCCTCGCGACGGTCCACAATGTGACGTGGACCCTCGCGCTGCTCGCCCGGGCGCGCGCCTCGTTGGCGAACGGCTCGTATGGCCCGCTCCGCGATGCCATCGTCGGTGGATTCGCGCGCCCGTAGCGCCGTATGACGTCGTATGACACCGGCTACAATGCGCGTCACGCCACACGAGCTGTCACGAGGGGACCGTAGAATCGGCAGGTCAACAGCGTCACAGAGGCGCGTGGTAAGCAACCCATAATCGGTTGGTAAGAGCCGGCGGCGCAGTATCGGCGCACTCGTCCGGCTGAAGCACCGGAGGTGGATGGATGGCCAAAGGCCGCGATCGTCCGAAGCACCAGGTCAAGCGCAAGCCGAAGGACAAGGTGCCGAAGGTCCAGCCGACCTCGAGCTACGAGCCGCCGATGCAGCAGGTCGAGGTCGTGAAGCCGCGGCGCAAGCCGAGGTCGGAGCCGCAGGCGGAGGAGTGAGCTGACCGCCACCGGGCTCGAAGAGTCGAACGAGGAGCGCACGCAAATGGAAGCACCGGTGGCCGTGATCCCAACAATCCCGGCGGAGAGGAACGGCGAGCGAGGCCGTGCCGTGGACGCCGCAATCCTGCAGATCGAGAAGCAGTTCGGCCGTGGGTCGATCATGCGCCTCGGCGACCGTGCTGCCATGAACATCGAGGTGATCCCGACCGGGTCGGTCGCCCTCGACCTCGCGCTCGGCGTCGGCGGTGTCCCACGAGGGCGGATCACCGAGATCTTCGGCCCTGAGTCCAGCGGCAAGACGACGCTGTGCTACCACATCGCGGGCAACGCCCAGCGAGCCGGGGGGATCGTCGCCTTCATCGATGCCGAGCATGCGCTCGACCCGACGTACGCCCGCAACGTCGGCGTCGACGTCGACGAGCTGCTCGTGAGCCAGCCGGACACCGGCGAGCAGGCGCTCGAGATCGCGGAGACGCTCATTCGCAGCAACGGGGTCGACGTGGTGATCGTCGACTCCGTGGCCGCACTGGTGCCACGCGCGGAGATCGAGGGCGATATGGGCGATGCCCACGTGGGCCTCCAGGCGCGCCTCATGAGCCAGGCACTGCGCAAGCTCACCGGCGCCATCAACCGATCGAAGACGGCGCTCGTCTTCACCAACCAGCTGCGCGAGAAGATCGGCGTCATGTTCGGGAACCCCGAGACGACCCCGGGCGGTCGAGCCCTGAAGTTCTACGCCAGCGTCCGGCTCGACATCCGCCGCATCGAGACGCTCAAGGTCGGGACCGATGCGGTCGGCTCTCGCACCCGCGTCAAGGTCGTGAAGAATAAGGTCGCCTCGCCGTTCAGGGTCGCCGAGTTCGACATCATGTACAACGAGGGCATCAGCCGCGAGGGCGGCCTGCTCGACGTCGGCATCGCGGCCGGCGTGCTGTCGAAGACCGGGGCCTGGTTCAACTACGGGGAGACCCGCCTCGGCCAGGGCCGCGAGAACGCGCGCGACTTCCTCAAGCAGAATACCGAGATCGCCCAGCAGATCGACGACGAAATCCGAGGCCGGGTGGCGAGCATCGAGGTCGGGGTCGAGGGCATCAGCGAGGCCGAGTAGGCCCGCTCCTGTGCCCGACGCGTCTCCCACGCGACGCAGACAGCCGCCCGAGCCGCGCGAGCCGCCCGGACCGGAGGCCGCGATGGAGGTCGCGCTCCGCTTCCTCGGAAGCCGCCCGCGGACCCGTTCGGAGCTCGACCGGCGTCTGAGGCGGGCGGGGGCCGAGGGTGCGGTCGTCGAGGCCACGCTGGAGCGGCTCGTGGCGATGGGACACCTCGACGACGTCGCATTCGCACGCTGGTGGACGGAGCAACGCGACCGCCACGCTCCGCGCGGCCGGCGGATGCTCGAAGCCGAGCTGCGCCAGCGGGGAGTGCCACGCGAGGTGATTCAGGCGCACCGCGAGGCCGGAGTGGGGGAGCGAGCTCCCGAGGACGAAGGACTCCCGGAGAACGACGAGGAGCGCGCGCGCGTTGCCCTCGAGCGGCACCTGCGCGGTCGACCGATGCCCACGGACCGGCCGGCTCTCCAGCGCCTCGGCATGTACCTCGTCAGTCGCGGGTTCGACTCCGAAACCGCGCGGGCGACCATCCGATCGGTGGCCACCGGAGAGTCAGACGAGGCTTGACTCCGGTACTGTCTCTCCACCCCAAACTCTTCACCCCAACGCGCAGGAGCCGGCACGGCTCCTCGCGCAAGACCCGCCGCGGCGGGGCCGACTGAGGTAGCCCCATGCGATTTGCCTTGATGACCGAGCCCCAGCAGGGGCTGAGCTACGAGGAGATCCTCGCCCTGGCTCGGACGGCGGAGGATGCCGGCCTGGAGGCGTTCTTCCGCTCGGACCACTACGCGAGCTTTCCCGGCGAGGGTGGACTCCCGACGACCGACGCGTGGGCGACGCTCGCCGGGCTGGCACGAGAGACGGACCGCATCCGACTCGGCACCCTCGTCTCACCCGTCACGTTCCGCCTCCCCGGCAACCTCGCCAAGGTCATCCAGACCGTCGACGAGATGTCCGGCGGTCGTGTCGAGGCCGGATTCGGGGCCGGATGGAACGAGGACGAGCATGCGCAGCTCGGCTTCCCGTTCCCGACGCTGCGCGAGCGGTACGACATGCTCGAGGAACAGCTGGCGATCATCCACGGGCTGTGGACGGAGCCGGACGGCTGGTCGTACGACGGGAAGCACTGGCAGGTGCGCGGCTCCATGCGGCATGGCGAGATCGCGCGTGGCGGCCGGCGCCACCCGCCCGTCATCCTGGGTGGCGAGGGCGGGCCGCGCCAGGCGGAGCTCGTGGCGAGATACGCCGACGAGTTCAACCTCACCTCCGCGGCGCCGGAGAACGTGCCGGCGGCCTACGGGCGGGTTCGCGCCGCCTGCACCGCCGTCGGCCGCGACCCCGACGATGTCGTCTACTCGGCGATGACAGGCGTGCTGGTGGCCGAGACGGAGGTCGACCTCGCGACGCGCGTGGCGGATCTGCTGACCGCCCTCGGACGGGCGGAGAGCGACGGAGCGGAGTGGCTCGCGGAGCGCCGGGGCCGCTGGGTGATGGGCACCCCGGACGAGGCGCGAGAGCGGGTGGAGGCGCTCGGGCGGCTGGGCACGCAGCGCGTGATGCTCCAGGATTTCATCCCCCGTGACCTCGATCACGTACGCCTGATGGGGACGATCTTCGCGGCCTGACCCCCGTCCCGAGGGGTCCCGGCGAGTTGGAGTACACTCCGCCGATCGTGGCCGCGTGGCCCGAGCAAGACGTTCTGATCGACCGACCCGAACCGCCTGCTGGGAGTGGGCGGACATCGCCCACACCGGGCTCCAACGAGTTGGGGGAGCCGACATATGAACGAAGTTTTCGTCGTCGGCGTGGCGGCGATCGCCGCCGTCGCCGGCCTAGCGATCGGCTTCATGGCACGCCGCTTTCTCGCTGCGACTGCCAGCAGGCACGCGGAGCAGTACGCGGAGCGACTGGTTGCGGAAGCGCGTGCAAAGCAGAAGGAGATCGTCCTCGAGGGGAAGGACGAGGCACTTCAGCTTCGACGCGCCGCCGAGGAAGAGGCGCGCGAGACGCGCGCCACGTTGCAACGCGGAGAGAGCCGGCTGCTGGACCGCGAGGAGGCGCTTGACCGCAAGGTCACCGCGCTCGAGGAGCGCGAGGCTGCCCTCCCCAAGCGGCAGGATGAGCTCGACGCGATGCGCGCGGAGCTCCAGGAGTTGCAGAAGCGCCAGATCGTCGAGCTCGAGCGGGTCTCGGGCCTGAGCGCCCTCGAGGCCCGGGCGGGGCTCATGCGGCAGCTGATCGACGAGGCACATGCCGAGGCACAGCACCGGGTCCGCGAGATCGAGCGCCACGCGATCGAGGATGGCGAGGTACGGGCCCGGCGGATTCTCACCACCGTCATGCAGCGCATCGCCGCGGATCACACCAGCGAGGCCACCGTCACGGTCGTCCACCTGCCCAACGACGAGATGAAGGGGCGGATCATCGGCCGCGAGGGCCGCAACATCCGCGCGCTGGAGCAGGCGACCGGCGTCGACCTCATCATCGACGACACGCCCGAGGCGGTCGTCCTGTCGGGCTTCGACCCCGTCCGCCGCGAGATCGCGCGCATGGCCCTCGAGAAGCTCATCAGCGACGGGCGCATCCACCCCGGACGGATCGAGGAGACGGTCGCGAAGGCGCGCTCCGAGATCGAGGTGATCATGCGGCAGGCCGGCGAGCAGGCGGCCTACGACGCCGGCGTTCCCGGCCTGCATCCTGAGCTCATCAAGCTCCTCGGCCGCCTGAAGTACCGCACGAGCTACGGGCAGAACGTGCTCGACCACTGCATCGAGACCGCACGCCTGGCGGGCCTGCTCGCGGCCGAGATCGGCGCGAACGTGGGCGAGTCGAAGAAGGGCGGCCTGCTGCACGACATCGGCAAGGCGGTCGACCACGAGGTCGAGGGGCCGCACGCCGCCATCGGCGCGGACATCGCCGGTCGATTCGGGGTGACCCGCGTCGTGGCCAACGCCATCGCGGCGCACCACCAGGAGGTGGAGCAGGAGAGCGTCGAGGCCACCGTGGTCCAGATCGCCGACGCCATCAGCGCGTCGCGGCCCGGCGCGCGCGGCGAGAACCTCGACAACTACGTCAAGCGGCTCGACGACCTCCAGCAGATCGCGCTGAGCTTCCCGGGCGTCGAGCGCTGCTTCGCGATCCAGGCCGGGCGCGAGATCCGGATCCTGGTGCGCCCCGAGGACATCGACGACGTGGCATCCAGCCGCCTCGCGCGCGACGTCGTCAAGAAGATCGAGGAGCAGCTCCAGTACCCCGGCCAGATCAAGGTCACCGTGATCCGCGAGACGCGCGCCGTCGACTACGCCCGGTGACGGGAGGGCCGCGGGAGCTCCGGATCGCGGTCATCGGAGACGTCATCGGCAAGCCCGGCCGGCTGGCGCTCATGCAGACGCTCCCGGAGCTGCGCGCCGAGCTGGCCCTGGACATGGTCATCGCCAACGGCGAGAACACGGCCGCCGGCGCCGGTCTCACGCCGAGCCTGGCGGAGGAGCTGCTCGGCGGGGGAGTGGACGTCATCACGTCGGGCAACCACATCTGGGACAAGCGCGAGATCTACGACTACCTGGACACCGATCGACCGGTGCTCCGACCGATCAACTACCCCGATGAGGCTCCCGGCCGCGGCTGGCTGGTGCACCGCACCGCCGATGGCGACGAGGTCGCGGTGATCAACGCTATGGGCCGCGTCTTCATGAACCAGCTCGACTCGCCGTTCACCAAGCTCGACGAGCTGCTCGACGGCGCCGCGGAGCCACTCCCCCCGGTCCGCATCCTCGACTTCCATTGCGAGATCACGTCCGAGAAGAACGCCATGGGGTGGTACCTCGACGGACGGGTGAGCGCGGTGGTGGGCACCCACACCCACGTGCCGACCGCGGACGCGAGGCTGCTCCCGGCCGGTACCGCGTACATCAGCGACATCGGGATGACCGGGCCCCGCGACTCGATCATCGGCTTCAGCCTCGAGACGGTCCTGCCGCGCTTCACACGCCACCTGCCGACGCGCTTCCACGTCGCCGAGGGACCGGTCTCGCTGAACGCGGTCGTCATCACTGCCGATGCGGCCACCGGGCGCGCCAGCGCGATCGAGCAGGTCCAGCGCCTCGTCCACGTCTGACATGGCGCCGCCGCTCCTCGGCATCGTCGGCCCGACAGCATCGGGCAAGAGCGAGCTCGCGATGGCCGTCGCGGGGCGCCTGCCCGTCGAGATTGTCGTCGCCGACTCGCGCCAGGTGTATCGCGGGATGGACGTGGGTACCGCGAAGCCGAGCCGCGAGACGCGCGCGTCGGTCCCGCATCACCTCCTGGACCTCGCGGAGCCCGGCGAGCCGTTCACGGTCGCGCAGTGGGTGGCGCGGGCACGCGAGGTCATCCCGGAGATCGCCGCGCGCGGGCGAGTCCCCCTGCTGGTGGGGGGGACCGGTCTGTACGTCGCGGCGCTCGTCGAGGGGCACGACTACGCGGGACAGGCGTGGGACCCGCAGCTGCGCGCTCGCCTCGCCGCCGCGCTCGAGGCGGATGGCCTCGAGCCGCTCGTCGAGCGGCTGTCGACCATTGCGCCACACGTCGCGGACGCCATCGACGCCGAGAATCCGCGCAGGGTGCTGCGCGCGCTCGAGCGGGTCGAGAGCGGAGGCGGCGAGCCACGGCGCGACCCGTACCCGGGCCGGGTGAGCCTGATCGGTCTCGAGCGGCCGCGTACGGTGCTGTATCGGCGCATCGACGAGCGCGCCGCGTGGCTGTTCGCGAACGGGCTGCTCGAGGAGGTCCGAGCGCTGATGAACGCCGGGTATGGGCCGGAGCTGGGGCCCATGACGGGACACGGCTACGCGGAGGCGATGCGGTACGTGGCGGGGGAGTCGACGCTCGAGGAGTCGATCGAGATGACGGCTCGACGCACCCGCCAGTACGCCAAGCGGCAGATCACCTGGTTCCACCGTCAGGCTCGGGTGCAATGGATGTCAGTCGGCGATCGGCCCGCCGATGACCCGGAGGTCGTCCCCGAGGCGCTTCGACCCTTCGAGGCCGCGCTCGCCTAGGCGCAGGACTGCTGGAATTCGCCGAAGCCGCCATTCGCGACCAGCTCGGTCTGGCCCATCGGCGAGAATGACATCGAGCCTGGTCTCGCCGCCCTGCGCGCTGCACGCGCCGACGCCACGATAGGGAGCGTCCGTCGTCGGGGCGTGGATGGCATCCTCAATGTCCGGCGGACTGTGTTCGGACAAGCTCCAGTAGTCGAACCTTGCTTCGGTCGAAATTGCGCGAGATGAACCACCGGAAAGCAGTTGCCGCAGGTCCGAAACCATCGATGTCGGCACGGTAAGTCAGCAACGTGCCTTCGGGGTGGGGCTCAAAGGTTTGAGTAAGCGTCATCCGTACCGGATGTGCCGGCTTGACGCTCTCCAACACCATCCGTCGTGGGGGATCCCATTCGCGAGTGATGCTCACCATGCGCATCGGAAGGCCAAGGGCGCGTCCTCGGATGTTGTTGTAGCCGCCCTCCCGCATAACTCCACCTTCAGGCTCGTAACGCCTGATCATTGGATCGATCTTCGGGCCATTGTCCGGGTCCCCAACAGTTGCGAAGGCTTGCTCGGGAGGAACCGGAAGAACGACAGACCCTTCAAACACCCTCACGTTAGCCCTCTTCCTTCCCTCAACATAGAGGGACGAGACGACGATCCGCTCGATCTTGTCAGCCTCGAACCGGTCATCGCGCGGATCGTCCAGTACCGTGAACCCGATCTCGCAGGCCGGAACCGGCAGTCCCCGGCACTCGACGGGCGGCCCGCCATTCGGATCCTGCAACAGCGGCCCGACTTCCTCGACCGCGAAGGGTGGAAAGCTCACCTGCCGCCGAATCCGCAGCCGGTCAGGAGCACGGCCAGGACAGAGAGCGGCAGCCAGCGCATCGGTCTCCATGATGGCACGCTCGAGCGGGGGATCGGGACGTATCGGCTACCATGAGCTCGAACAGATGTCCGAAACGAGCCGCATGATCGACCTCACCACGCCCGTCGAACGGGCGTTTCTCATCGGCCTCGACGAGAGCGGCAACGGCCGCTGGCCCGTCAGCCGCTCGCTCGCCGAGCTCGGCGCCCTGGCTGAGACCGCCGGCGCGACCGTCGTCGGCAGCGCCTTCCAGCGGCGCAGCGGGCCCGACCCGGTGTGGTACTTCGGGAAGGGGCGCGCGGCCGAGCTCGTGGACGAGAAGGCCGCCACCGACTTCAACGTGCTCATCGTCGACGACGAGCTCGAGCCGAACCAGCAGCGCAGCCTCGAGAAGCTGCTCGACTGCAAGGTCCTCGACCGCTCCGCGCTGATCATCGATATCTTCGCTCGCCACGCGCGCACGAAGGAGGGACGCCTGCAGGTCGAGCTCGCGGCGCTGGAGTACCACCTGCCGCGTCTCACGCGCATGTGGACCCACCTTTCGCGCACCGGCGGCGGCATCGGCACCCGGGGGCCCGGCGAGAGCCAGCTGGAGACCGACCGACGCATCATCCGCGAGAAGATCAAGAAGGTGCGCGCCGACCTCCAGGACGTGCGCCGGCAGCGCGCCACCGCGGCGCGCCAGCGCGACCGGAACGAGGTCGCCACCGTGGCCCTGGTGGGCTACACGAACGCGGGCAAGAGCACGCTGCTCAACGCACTGGCCGATTCGGACGTCTACGCCGCCGACATGCTCTTCGCCACGCTCGATCCCACGAGCCGGCAGGTCGAGCTGCCGGCCGGGCAGCGGGTGATCGTCACCGACACGGTGGGATTCATCAACAAGCTCCCGCACGACCTCGTCGAGGCGTTTCGGGCGACGCTCGAGGAGGTCATGCGGGCCGACCTGCTGCTTGAGGTGGTCGACGCGGCCGATCCCGATTTCGTGAGCCAGCAGGCGGCCGTCCAGACCGTCCTGGATGACCTTGGCGCCGGCGAGAAGCCGCGCATCACGGTCTACAACAAGATCGACCTCCTCGCGACCGCGGAGGAGACACCGCCGCCCAGCGAGCAGGCCGCCTTCGTGAGCGCCGTGACCGGCCTCGGCCTCGATGGGTTGCGAGAGCGAATTGCCGATGCGCTGCGCGGCGGGATGGTGGCGGTCGACGCGATCGTGCCGTACGAGCGTGGTGAGCTCGTCGCCCGCGCCCGCACCTCCGGCGACGTCACCGAGCAGTACGAGGAGAGCGGCGTCCGCGTGAGCGGTCACCTGCCGGCGTCGATCGCGGCCGAGCTGACGGCGGCCGGCAGCCGAAACCACCGCTGAGGCTCGATGCCGCGGAACGTAGCCCTTCGTGATGAGCTGCTGGCACTCACCGAGCTCGAGGGAGGTGAGCCTGGCGCCGACACGCGGCTGATCGAGATCCTGGCCGGCGACTGGCCCGGCCTGCGCGAGGTGGGGTCCGACGCGACCGATGCGGCCTGGATGCTCGCGCACCGCGCCGACCACCTGAACGAGGAGCGGCGGACGTGGCTGCCCGCGCTGCGCGCCGCCGTGGAGGCGGGGGAGGCCGACCCGCGTCAGTACGCCACCCTCGTGGACCGCGTCGCTGCCTCGGACGGCCAGCCCCAGGAGTTCGGCACGCTCGCCACCACCGCGGAAGACGGCGAGGTCGAGTTCAGGATGCCGGTCCGAGACGTCGGCGGCCTCGACGAGCGACGCATCGCGATCGGCCTGGCGACCGTCGCGGAGGACGCGCCGCACCTCGGAGCGGAGGGGCTCCTGCCGTACGCGCCCGATCGCGGGGCCGTCCCGGTCAACCAATGGCCGCTCGTGCTCGAGGGCCACGTGTCGGTCGAGGCTGCCCTCGAGGCCGGCATTCGGCGCGTGCATCGGATCTGGGCCGTCCGGCCGGGGGATCGGCGGCTCGGACGGCTGCGTGCGCTTGCGCGCGAGCGCGGGGTGCTCATCGACCAGGTCGAGGACTCGCTCATCGCCGACCTCGCGGCCGGGAGGTCGCACGGTGGCGTCGTCGCGCTCGTCGGCCCGCGCCGTGAGCGACGGCTGGACGAGCTGCTGCCGGAGATGGGGGAGTCTCCGCTGATCGTGATGCTCGACGGGGTCGAGGATCCGTTCAACTTCGGCCAGGCCGTCCGGGCCCTCTACGCGGCCGGGGTGGATGCCGTGGTGCTGCGCCGGACCTGGGAGACGGCCCTCGCCACCGTGACGCGCGCATCGGCCGGGGCCAGCGAGCTGCTGCCGACCGCCATCGTCGAGTCCGTGGAAGAAGCCGCGATCCTGTCCCGTCGCGCGGACATGCGAGTCGCGTGTGCGGTCAATCGGCCGTCAGCGACCGACCTTCATGAGGCGGACCTCACGGGTGGCCTGTTCGTCCTCATCGGTGGCGAGCGCCGTGGCGTGACACGGTCGTTCGTGGACGAGGCGGACGTCCAGCTGCGCATCGGCTATGGAAGGGAGCGCGCCCCGGAGCTCGGTGCGGCCGCGTCGGCCGCGATCATCGGTTTCGAGGCGCTGCGGCAGCGCCGCGCGTCAGCCGCGGGCTAGAAGACGCGGCGGCTCGCGACCCGGCTGGCCTGGGTGCCCGTTCGGACCGGTACCGCGAGACGCCGCCACACTCGCTGGCGGATCGCCAGGACGGCCAGAACGTACAGCGACGCGGTGAGGACCAGCACACCCGACGCGGCCGCGTCGACGCCGACATCGCCGCTGACGGTGGTGCCGCCGACGGCAATCAGGCCACCAAACGCCAGCGCGGCAATGGCAATGGACCATGGAGACTGTCGCATGGCCTGAGCGTAGGCCTGCGCATCGCCTGGGCCGATAGGACCTTCGAACTATGCCCTGCGCGGGCCGGCGGCGGTCCTCGTCCCTCCAGATGCACTTCCGCAAATGTACGTTATGTGATGTAGCACAGCGGCCTCCCGCCGGTTACCGCTCGGCGGGGACCCCGAGGGCCACAGCCGAGGCGACCGTGGCGGTGGCGAGGGCGAGCGCCTGTCCCGCGGTCAGGGCCCCTCCGCCGACGAACCCGGCGGTCACCTCGCTTGGGATGGCGCCGAGCACGATGGGAACCAGCGTCCAGCCCAGGACGAGGACCGTCGGCGCGGTGGCACCGGGCAGCTGGAGCATGCGTGTCAGCACCGCGGTGAGCACGCCCAGGAACGCCGAGAGCAGCAGGATGAGGACGAGGGCCGGCTGGTCACGTGCCCCTGAGGCCTCCACGAGCCCCACGATGCCCTGGTACGCCACGGCCACGAGCAATGCGAGGACCGCACCGAGGAGGACCGAGCGCGCGCCGCTCACGGCCGCGGCGTGCCCGCCACGAGCTCCGCGAGCCCGCGCGCGATCTGGTACGACTTCCCCGCCCCCATCACGAGCACCGCATCGCCCGGGGCGAGGTGATCGGCAACGTATTCCGTCGTGCTGCGAACGTCGCCCGTCGCGATGGCCGGCACGGCCGACGTTCGCTCGATCGCATCGGCCAGCGCCTCGGCGCTCGTCGAGGCCATCGCCTCGGGGGTGTCGCGGCTCGCGAAGATGTCGGCGATGACGACCTCGTCCGCATCGGCGAAGGCCGTCGCGAAGGCGTCCATGAGCAGCGCCGTGCGCGAGTACATGTGCGGCTCGAAGACCGCCCACAGGCGACGATCCCGGCCGACCTTCTGGCGTGCCGCGGCGAGGGCCGCTCGCACCTCGGTCGGGTGATGTCCGTAGTCGTCGTAGATCGTCACCGTCGCAGTATCGGCGATCAGCTCCATGCGGCGACCGGCTCCGGCGAACGTCCGCAGACCCTCCGCGAGGAGGTCGAGGTCCGCCCCGAGCGCCCGCGCCAGCACGAGCGCCCCGGTCGCGTTCAGGACGTTGTGCTCCCCCGCCAGGGACGTCTCGAACGGGTGCTCGAACAGGGTGAACCGCGTAGCGTCCGGCTCATACGTGACGTCAGTCGCCCACAGGTCGCCGCCCGGCCCGTAGCGGAACACGCGGCCATCCCAGGTGCGCAGCCGGCCGACGAGCTCGTCGACCCCCGGATCGCCCGCTGCTGCGAGCAGCAGGCGCCCGTTGAGGCCCGGGTGGCCAGCCATGCCGCGGACGAACCGCTCGAACGACGCCATCACCGCGGCCGTATCGGCGAAGAAGTCGGGGTGGTCCATCTCGATGTTGGTGAGGATCGCGGCGGCCGGGCGATAGCTCAGGAAGTTGTCACCGAACTCGTCCGCCTCCACGACGAACGGCGCTCCCTGACCGGAGCGGACCGATGCGCCCCAGGCGCCGATGAAGGCCCCGACCTCGACGGTCGGGTCCAGCCCTGCGCTCACCAGCAGGTGGCCGAGCAGGGCGGTCGTCGTCGACTTCCCATGCGTCCCCGTCACCGCCAGCCCGATGCGACCCGGACCCTCCATGAGCTCGCCGAGGAGCTGCTGCAAGGTGACGACCGGGACTCCGCGCTCGGTCGCCGCGGCCAGCTCGGCGTGGTCGGGCTCGGCGCGCAGCGCCGGGGTGATGGCGACCCGGTCGACGCCCGCCAGGTGCGCGGGATCGTGGCTGACGACGTACGCGATGCCCGCAACGTCGAGCGCCGGCGTGTAGGGCGAGGGCGCGTCGATGTCGCAGCCGTCGACGCGCGCACCGGCCTCCTGCAGGAGCACGGCGGCACCGGCGGCTCCGGATCCGGCGATGCCGATGACGTGGATCCGCTCGCCCGCCGTGACCACTCCCCTACCCCCGCGCCATGCGCGTCGCGAGGTCGAGCGCGGCGAGCGTCGACGCCGCCTTGTTCCCGGAGCGGTCGTGCGTCCAGAGGTGGCGCTCCACCACCGCTGAGCCGGTGCGGAGCGCGGCGGCGACGTACGTCAGGCCGACCGGCTTCTCCTCCGATCCCCCATCCGGTCCCGCGATGCCGGTGATGGCGACCGCTAGGTCCGCCACCGGGAAGCGGGCGAGCACGCCGGCGGTCATGGCCTCCGCCACCTCAGCCGAGACGGCTCCGACGCGCTCGATCAGGTCAGCCGGGACGCCGAGCAGCTCCTGCTTGACCGCGTCCGAGTAGCTCACGATGCCACCCAGGTAGTGGTCGCTCGCGCGCGGCACCTCGGTGACCATGTGCCCGAGCATGCCGCCGGTACACGACTCGGCGCTCGCCATCTGCCAGCCACGGTCCACGGTCGCGCGGCCGAGCCGGCGGGCGGCCTTCACGAGGGCCGCGTGGGTCGGTGGGCGTGCGGCCATCGAGGCGTGCTAGCGGTAGTTGGTGAACTGAAGGGCGACCGGGTAGTCCAGCGCGCGCAGGTCCGCGATGACTGTCTGCAGGTCGTCCTTCGACTTCGCGGAGACGCGCAGCGTGTCCCCCTGGATCACAGGCTTCACCTTCGGGAAGCCATCGCGGACGCGCTTCGAGAGCTCCTTCGCCTGCTCGCTGCTGAGCCCGCGCCTGAGGGTGACCTGCTGGCGCACCGTTCCGCCGGACGCGGGCTCGATGCGGCCCCACTCGAAGATCTTCAGGCTCAGCCCGCGTCGCACCGCCTTCGTCTCGAGCAGGTCCTTGGCCGAGCCCGCGCGGTACTCGTCGTCCGCCGTGAGCGTGATGCCTTCCTTCCCGAGCTCGAAGGCGACCTTGCTCCCCTTGAAGTCGTAGCGCGTGGCGATCTCACGCCGCGCCTGGTCGAGCGCGTTCACGAGCTCCTGCTGGTCGAAGTCGCTGACCACGTCGAACGATGACTCTCCTGCCATGTGCTCCCTATCCTCGCTGTGCCGAAGGCGGCCTGCGGGATTCTCCCGCATCGGCGTCGCCGACGACCTCGATCGTCCGCGTGACCTCTGCGGATTGACGTCTCGTGCGTGGGTCGAGCGCGCGGATGGTCACGAGGTTCGAGCCCGGCACGAGCTCGACCCGGACGCTGAAGGTGCCCTCGGAGTCGGCGACGACGCTCGGGTTCTCCGTGAGGCCGCTCACCGAGACGCGCGCGTTCGGCGCGGTCACGCCGCTGATGACGATCGACGAGTCGCGGTGGCCGGCCACGTCACCGGCTGGGTCCAGCACGCGCAGCTCCGGCGTCCGCGCGAAGGTGATGAGCTGGTAGGCGAGGTACGCGACCAGGGCGCCGACCAGGATCGTGAGGATCGCCGCCGCCACCACGCCCGGCGCGAGGGCGAACGCTCGTGGCTGTGGGCTGCCGAGGGCGCGTCGCCGGGCGGTCGGGCGCGACCGGTCGGCCGTTGGGCGACGAGTCTCGAGCCGGTACAGCGCCGTCATGGCGTCCGGGTCGAGCCCGAGGTACGTCGCGTAGGTCCGCAGGAAGCCACGGGCGTAGACCTCGCCGGGCAGCTCGTCGTAGGCGCCACGCTCGAGTGCCGAGAGGTACCGCTCGCGGATTCGCGTGTCGCGCTCGATCCTGACGCGGTCCAGCCCGCGCGACTCGCGGGCCGAGCGCAGCATCTCCCCCAGATGCTGCCCCTCGCCGGTCACCGATCGTCGTCGTCGGGTCCGACGTCGCCGCCCCAGCCGTCGGCGGTGACGAGCACCTCGCGGAAGCGACTTCCGTCCGCCGCGCCGATGATCCCGCGATCCTCCATCTGGTCGAGGATCCGCGCGGCGCGGGCATAGCCGATCCGCAGCCGGCGCTGGAGGAGGGACGCGGACGCCTTGTCCGAACGGCGCACGATGTCGATGGCCTGGGTGAGAAGCGCGTCGGCGTCGTCACCCTCGTCGTCCTGGCCCGGGCCTCCGCGCGCCTTCCCGTCGCGCCGCGGCGCGGTGATCTCGGGCCGGTACTGCGGGCCACCCTGCGCGCGCCAATGGCCGGCGACTGCCTCGATCTCGGCATCGGTCACCAGCACGCCTTGGAGGCGGACGGCGCGCGGCGCGTCGATCGGCTGGTAGAGCATGTCGCCGCGGCCGAGCAGGTCCTCCGCGCCAATCGTGTCCAGGATGGTCCGGCTGTCGATGCCGGACGTCATGGCGAACGCGATGCGGCTGGGGATGTTCGCCTTGATGAGGCCGGTGATGACCTGCACCGACGGCCGCTGGGTGGCGATCACGAGGTGGATGCCGGTCGCGCGCGCGAGCTGCGCGATGCGCGTGATGGTCGCCTCCACCTCGTACGCGCTGATCATCATCAGGTCGGCGAGCTCGTCGATGACGATGACGATGTACGGCATGCGCGGCTGCTCGGGGCGGAGCGCGTCGTTGTAGCCGGTCATGTTCCGCACGCCGCGCGCCGCGAACTCGGCGTACCGGCTCTCCATGGTGGCGACGGTCCACTTCAGGGCGTTCACCGCCTTGTCGGGCTCGACGATGACCTCGGTGAGGAGATGCGGGATGCCCTTGTACTGCGCCAGCTCGACGCGCTTCGGGTCCATGAGGATGAGCTTCACCTCCGCCGGCGTCGCGTTCATCAGCAGCGAGTCGATGATCGCGTTCACGCAGACGCTCTTGCCCGAGCCCGTCGCGCCGGCGATGAGCAGGTGCGGCATCTTCGCGAGGTCGGCGGTGAAGGGCTGTCCGGCGACGTCCTGCCCGAGCGCGAACGCCAGCTTGCTGCGCTGCGCGGCCTCGACGTATGGGCGGCTCCCGAGCACCTCCTTGAGCGTGACGAGGTCGAAGGCCGCGTTCGGGATCTCGATTCCGACGTACGGCTCGCCGGGGATTGGCGCCTCGATGCGAATGCTCCGTGCGGCGAGGGCGAGCGCGAGGTTGTCCGCCAGGCCCTCGATGCGGCTCAGCTTGATGCCCGGGTCGACGTCGAGCGCGTACTGGGTGACGACCGGCCCCTCCTGGATGCGGGCGACCTTCACGCCGATGCCGAAATGGGCCAGCGTCTCGCGGATGCGCTGCCCCTTGGCCGTCAGGTCGAGCTGCGCTGCCGATGACGCCGGCGCGTCGGCCAGCAGGTCGAGGGTGGGCATCTCCCACGTACGCTCGACAGCCTCCAGCGCCGCATCGGCGGCGGAGGCGGCCAATCCGTCCTCCGCCTCCGCCAGGTGGGCCTCCTCGGTGTGCTCGAGCTCCGCGGTGGCGGCGACGGCGCCCGCGTGACCGTCGAGGGGGAGCTGGGCCGGCGCAGGCATCGGCTTGGTCGCTGGAGATCCCCCGCTCACGCTGAGCGCCGCCCGCACGCGGCGCAGGATGACCGGTGGCTCTTCGTCGGCCTCGGCGCCACCCGCGAGTCGCTCGCGCATGCGCTCGATCAGGCTCGGCCGAGCCGAGTCGGCCTGCACCTCGAGGGCCACGTCCGTCCGTGGGCGGCGTGCGGCGGCACGGCGCGCCTCCTGTGCCTCGATCTCGCGCCGCTCGTCCCTGCGGGCGAGGTAGCCCGCCACGAGGTCGCCGATCGTCATGTTGAAGTAAAGCAGGAGCCCGACGCTGACCAGGAGCGCCAGCACGACCCAGGCACCCGCGGTTCCCAGGGCGCCGCTGAGCAGCCCGCTGACCGCGAATCCGACCGCTCCCCCACCCTCGCCGCTGGCGACCGCCTCAGCGTCGCCACCGACCGCCAGGTGGAACATGCCGAGCACGGCGAGGGCGACCACGAGCGCGCCGCTGGCGGCCATCCAGCGCTCGGCCGGCATCGTCTTCATCCACAGCATCACCGCCAGCCCGGCGAGGAGCGGCGGCGCGAAGGCGATCCCCCACCCGAGGAGCGTGGAGAGGATGTCGTGCCAGGGTCCGACGATCGCCCCGGCGTCCGGCGCGAAGAGCGCGATGACACTCAGGATGGCGAGGAAGACGAGCACCAGTGCGGTCGTCTCGCGCACGAAACGCGCGCTCAGGGTGAGCGGTGTCGACTGCTGGCGACGCCGCGACCTGCGTCGCCGCGTCGCCGTCCTCCGTCGTGTGGCCATCGCTGGCTAGACCTCCAGCACGATCGGCAGGATCATCGGCCGCCGCTTCGTGCGCTCGTGGAAGTATCGGCTCAGGGTCTCACGAGTCTTCGTCTTCACGAAGCCCGCCTCGGCGCCGTGCTCGTCCTCGCGCGGCTGCTTCAACGCCTGCATGAGGTGGTCTCGCGCGGAAGCCAGCAGCGGGTCGTCGGGGTCGGAGAGGAACCCCCGGCTCACGATGTCGGGCATGCCGACCGGCTGCCCGGTCGCGGCGTCGATGGTGAGCGCCACCATCACCACGCCGTCCGAGGCGAGCATACGCCGGTCACGGAGGACGACGCCGTCGATCCCGTCGATGGCCGCCAGCCCGTCGACGAGCACCGTGCCGCCGACGACCGAGCCCGCCATTCGCGCGCGCTCGCCGTCGTACTCGATCACCTGGGTATTCTCGAGGACGAAGATCTTGTCGACGTCGACCCCGGCGCCCTCGGCCAGCAGCCCGTGCTGCACGAGCATCCGGTACTCGCCGTGGATCGGGATGAAGTGGCGAGGCTTCACGAGGCCGAGCATGAGCTTGAGCTCCTCGCGCGAGCCGTGCCCGGAGACGTGGCAGTGCACGACGGGCTCGTAATGGACCATCGCCCCTTCCTTGAAGAGGTTGTCGATCGTCTTCGCGACCGCCTCCTCGTTGCCGGGGATGGGGCTGGCGGACACGATCACCGTGTCGCCGGGCTCGATGTTGATGTTTCGGTGGTCGCGGTTGCTCATGCGTGTGAGCCCGCTCATCGGCTCACCCTGCGAGCCGGTCGTCATGACCACCAGCTCCTCCTTCGCGAGCGTCTGCAGCCGATCCTTGCGCACCATCGTCCCGTCGCGATCGTTGAGATACCCGCGCTCCAGGGCGATGGCGGTGTTCTGCTCCATGCTGCGACCGATCGCCACCATCTTGCGGCCATGGGCCCACGCCGCGTCGATCACCTGCTGGACGCGGCCGATGTTGCTCGCGAAGGTCGCAACGATCACGCGGCCCTGCGCCTCACCCACCAGGCGATGCAGGCTCTCCCCCACCGTCGCCTCCGACAGGGTGTAACCGTCGCGCTCCGCGCGGGTCGAGTCGCTGAGCAGGAAGTCCACGCCACGCCGCCCGAACTCGGCGATCAGCCCGAGGTCCGCGCGGCGGCCATCCGGCGGCGTGTGGTCGAACTTGAAGTCGCCGGTGTGGACGATGGTCCCGAGGCGCGTCTCAATCGCGTACCCGACGCCATCGGGGATCGAGTGGTTGACGGCGAATGGGGTGATGCGGAATGAGCCGACCGTGAACTGCGTCCCCGACTCGACCACGTGGAGCGGCGTCGACTCGAGCAGCTTGTGCTCGCGCAGCTTGCCCTGGAC
>JBDTWT010000007.1:0-19918 GCA_040006555.1 Chloroflexota bacterium | reverse complement strand
TGGTCGCTTGACTAGGTTCCGGAGCGGTCGATTGACACCCCGGAAAACATAGGTCGCAGGACCGTCGTCTGAGCATGGAATACCCGGCTGACAGGCCTGATCCACTCGGTTAACTCTGGATCAGGAGATCGAAGGTTCGAATCCTTCCTCCCCAGCCACCTTCGCTTCCGGCGCTGGCGGCCCGTTGCGTGCAGACTGCTTCGCCTAGATGCTGATCGACGATCTCCAGGCGCTCGCCGACGATCTCCGGCTGCGCGCCCAGACCGCTCCGGTGGCGGACCGCTCCGCGAATGCCGAGCGCCTGCGCCGACACGTGGTCGAGTACGTCCTGCCGCGAGCGACCGACGCGGACGCCCCCCTCGTGGTCGTCATCCTCGGCTCCACCGGCAGCGGCAAGTCGAGCCTCCTCAACGCGCTCGTCGGGGCGCGCATCAGCGAATCCGGCGTGCTTCGGCCCACCACCCGGCGGCCCATGGCGGTCGCGCACCCGGACGACGCGGGGGCGTTCGCCCTGCTGCCGGGACTCACCGAGCGCGAGACCGTGGACCTTCGAATCCTGCCGGATGCCGCCCGCGGCCTCGTGCTGGTCGACGCGCCGGACTTCGACAGTGTCGAGCTCGCGAACCGTGCCTTCGCGGTTGAACTGCTCGAGCTCGCGGACCTCGTCATCTTTGTCAGCACCGCGACTCGGTACGCCGACCAGGTGCCGTGGGACATCCTCGCCCGGGCTCGCCAACGAGGCGTGCCGCTGCTCATGGTCCTGAACCGCCTACCTCCAGAGGCCGATGAGGCCGAGTCGGTGACCTCCGACTACCGGCGCCTCCTCGAGAAGGGCGACTTCGCCGATGCCGGCGCCTTCGGCCGGCTCGAGGTCGTCCCGGTGCCCGAGGGCGCGCTGGATCCGGAACGCGACGCGCTGGATGCCGGCGCCATCGCGCCGATCCGGGCCTCGCTGGATCGGCTGGTCGCGAACGACGCCGAGCGCCGCGAGCTGGCACGACGCAGCCTGGCGGCCGCGCTCGAGGGCATTCCCGCGGCGATCGGGGGGATGGCCAGAGAGGTGGAGGAGGAGCAGGCCGCTGCGCGGTCGCTGCTGCTCGTGGCCGACGGCGCGTACCGCGAGCACCGCACCGCACTCGGCGAGGAGCTCGGCCGCGGGACGTTCATGCGCGCCGAGGTGCTCCGCCAGTGGCAGGAGTTCGTCGGAGCCGGGCAGGTGGCCCGTTTCCTCGCGCAAGGGATGGGGAAGCTGGTGGCAACGGTGCGCAGCCTCTTCGAGCCGGGCCCACCGGCTCCGTCCGTCGAGGTCCGCGAGGCCGCGTTCGCCGACCTCGTCGCCCTCACGGTCCAGCACGCGGACGCCGCAGCGCGAAAGGTGTCGTCCGTCTGGATGGAGGATCTCTACGGCCAGCGCGCGCTCGCGGCCGATCCGGCGCTGTGGGGCGCGTCCCCGGGCCTCGGGGATCGGCTCACGGCGGAGCTCGAGAAGTGGGCCATCGAGATCGGCGAGGAGATCCGCAAGCTCGGGGAGCAGCGCAAGGGGTGGGCGCAGGCGGCGAGCATCGGAGTCAACGCCCTCGGCACCAGCGCCGTGCTGGCGGTCTTCGTCCACACGGGAGGCCTGACCGGTGCCGAAGTGGGCATCACCGCTGCCACCGCCGTCGTCAACCAGAAGCTGCTCGAGGCGGTGTTCGGGGAGGCCAACGTCGCGGCATTCGTCGGACGTGCGCGAGAGGCGCTCGGCCGTGTGCTCGACGAGGCATTCGCGGGCGACCGGGCCAGATACGACCGCGTCCTGGGTGCGGGTGTGCCCGAGACTGAAGGGCTGGCGGACCGCCTCCGGGATCTCGCGCGACGCGCCGCCGAAGGGACAGCGTGAAAGCCACCAGCGGCCCGGTGCTGGCCGATCGCTTCATCTACCTGGAACGAGCGGCGGAGGATGCCCGTGCCCTGGGCCTCGACGCGGTCGCCGATCGGGCCGAGCAGGTGTTGGTGAGCGCCCGCGAACGGGCGGGCTTTCCCGGAGACGCCTACGTGCTCGTGCTCGCCGGGGGCACCGGCGTCGGCAAGTCATCGGTCCTCAACGCGCTCGCCGGACGCGAAGTGAGCGCCGCGCGCGCCGTTCGGCCCACGACGCAGCGCCCCGTCGCATGGATCGCCGAGTCGCGACGCGCCGAGCTGGCCCCTCTCCTCGCGTGGCTCGGCGTGGAGCAGGTGGCCGGCCACGGGGAGGAGAAGCTGGCGGGCGTCGCGGTCCTCGACCTCCCGGACTTCGACAGCGTTCGCACGGAGAACCGGGCGATCGTGGATGAGCTGCTGCCGCGGATCGATGCGCTCGCCTGGGTCCTGGATCCGGAGAAGTACGACGACGAACGGTTCCATGAGTATCTGCGGCGGCAGGTGGCTCACGCGCCGCGCATGTGGTTCATCCTCAACAAGCTGGATCGCGTCGCGCCGGACGCCCGCGCCGGGCTCCAGGCAGATCTCGCCCGCCGGTTGCGCGAGGCGGGGATCGAGAGCCCGCGCATCCTTCCGGCCTCGGCGACGAGCGGGTCGGGAATCGACGCCCTTCGAGACGCGATCGGCTCGGAGGCCGATGCAAAGGCGCTGGTGACGGCTCGACTGTCCACCGACGCCCGCGAAGCGGTCGGCGACGTGGCTCGCGCGCTCGGTGTCGAGCCGGGACGGTACACGCAGCTCCTCGACCCGGCACGGCGCACCGCGGCGGTCAGGGAGGCCGTGACGGGAGCCCTGGCGGTGATCGATCCGCCGGGCGTCGGTCGCCAGGTGCAGACGGCAGTCATGGCGCGCGCGCGCCGCTCGGGTGGCTCACTGTTGAGCCGAGTCGTCCGGCTGCTGAGCTGGCTGACCGGACACCATGCCCGGACCGCCGACCCGGCCGCCTACCTCCGGGCGTGGCGCAATCGCGGCTCGCTCGGCCGGATCCTGAATCCGGTTCGCGCCGCCCTGCTCGAGGCGTCACGAGGCGTCCCCGCGGAGTCGCGAGCGGCCGTGCTTCGCGGCATCGAAGCCGACGACCTAGAGCCGGCATTGGTGCGCACCCTCGATGGCGTGGCGCGCGAGGCGTCCGAGGGATTGCGGGTGCCCGGATCGATCCTGTGGCCGGTCATCGGCGCCGTGCAGCTGGTCATCGGCGCGGTCCTTGCCTTCGCGGTGGCGTGGTACGTGACGCTCTTCCTCGCGGGCGGCGTCATGCCGGTCACCACGTATGACGTGCCGTACCTGGGCGCCGTCCCGCTGCCGCTCCTCATGCTGGCGGGATCGCTGGCGGCAAGCGCCGTGCTCGGGTGGCTGCTCGGCCTGCACGCCGGATTCATCGGCCGGCGTCGCGGGCGGCGGGTGGCCGACCAGGTGCGAGCCGCCGTGACCGAGGCGATGACCACGGCCGGAACAGCCGGTCTCGATCGGCTGGAGACGATCCGCGCGCGGCTCGCCGAAGACCTTGCGCGAATGAGCTGAGACGCACAACGGAGATGCAATGAGCGTTCGACAGATGCGGCTGGTCGTGACCGCCGACGACTACGAAGCGGCGCTCAGGTTCTACCGAGACGTGCTCGGGCTACCCGAGCTTGGCGCGTTCTCGGCGGAGGGTGGGCAGGTCACCATCCTGGAGGCCGGGCGTGCGACGCTCGAGCTGACCGATCCGCGCCATGCGGCCTACATAGACCGCGTCGAGGTTGGCGAACGTGTTTCCGGCCATATTCGCGTGGCCTTCGAGGTGGACGATGCGTTTGGGACGGCCCGCCTGCTCGAGGACGCCGGCGCGCGGGTGCTGGCGGAGCCGATCCGGACCCGGTGGGATTCGCTGAACGCTCGCCTCGAGGCCCCGGCGGGGCTCCAGCTGACGCTCTTCGAGGAGCTCAAGCCGGAGTTCGAGGCGCGCTGATCGTGCGGGTGATCCATCCCGTGATGCACAGAGGCACGCGCTACTGCCTACTGCCTGCAGGTACGGTTCCGATGATGTCCGTACCCGTAAACGACTCAGCCCATTTCTGCACCGTTCTCGAGATGTCAATCAGTCGTGTTCCTCGGTCCAGAGGGGCTCCGTTTCTTGCCTGTTCCAGCCGTTGGTTGGGCGAGGTAGCGTCCCCCACGTCATCTTCCGGACCCGGCAGCCTTGGGTTTCTCATCGGGTCCGAGTGTGGGTCGCCGGTCGTTCCGCTGCCACTTCCTGCCGCCGCGCCACCGGCGATCCCTCCGGCACCGCCACCCACCACCAACGGTCCGGGATCGAGACCGTTTGAGGCGCCGGCGGAGTACAGCTGGTAGAGGCCGCCTAGGACCGAGTCGGCCGCCCTCGCAGCGAGCAAGGCGATCTCGACGATCAGGTCGCGAAAATCGGCGCCCATGGGTTACGACCCTTTTCAGTGCGGATCATTGGCTGTGGCCGCGCCTCATCAGGGACCCGCCGTCGCTGGCGCGCGCGGTGCGGGACCTTCGGCCGGCGGCGCGTCCGCTCTGCGTTCGCAAGCTTCTGCTAGCTAGGCATGGGGCGCGGCCCCGCCGGATCGCGGCCCCGTCACTTCTATGAGCTTCTCGCCTACGATCGATTCCGTCCACTTCTGCAGGACGTCACTTATCTTGAGCGACATCGGATAGGACTCCCCCTTCCCTGCGTCGCGACGTGCCTGCACCGAGGTCGGCACGCGAGGTCGCGTCGCATCGTCGCGGCCGACGTTGGAGCCCCCGGTCGTTCCGTCCCCGGTACCGGAGCCGGTCGTTCCGCTGCCACTTCCCACCGCCGCGCCACCGGCGACCCCTCCGGCACCGCCACCCACCACCAACGGTCCGGGATCGAGACCGTTTGAGGCGCCGGCGGAGTACAGGTCGAAGAGGCAGCCCAGCGCCGAGCCGGCCGCCGCAACGGCGTGCACGGCGAGATCGGCGATCAGGTCGCGAAGCTCGAGTGCCATTCCCTACCTCCTCGGTCCGTCAACGGCGCATCATTGGCTGTGGCCGCTAACCTGCCGTGCTCGGCGCGGGGGTCGCAGGCGGCTCCGGCGAGGCGTCCGCGGCTCGCTCGTACGCTGCGAATGTCTGCTCAAGGGGGACGCCGGCCTGGACGCCGAGCCCGTAAAGGATCGTGCCCATCTCCTGAACATTGGCGGCCGTAACCGGGGGCCCCCCCCAGATCGAGTAATAGAGCGACCGACGCTGACGGACGTATACGCGCATTGCCTGGATGCGGCGAAGGTACCCGGTTGTTCGCTGTTGGAGTAGCGCAACGAAGTCGCGCAACGGGATGGCCGGGAAGAGTCCGTCTCGCCGGCCGACGGAGCGCAGGATGCGGGAATCCAGGAGCACCGCGACGACGATCCCGATGAGGAGGAGCGCCGGCAGCGCCTGACCGTCGAAGAGCACCGTGCGGATGATCTCCGCCGGCAGCGGGAGCGCCCCGCTGATGTCCGCCAGATTCCCGGTGATGTGCTCCGCTACGACAATGAGCCACACCGCCAGCGGCAGGACCCACGCATACCGGTAGCGTCGGTACACGAAGGCAATGCCCAGCGCCACTCCGACGAGGGCCGTCAGCACGTCGTGTCCGGGCAGCAGGGCGCTCCTGGAGGAGCCGATGGTTGGAAGCAGGAGACCCCACGTCGAGCCGTCGAATCCGTCGCCCCACACGCGGTCGTAGGCGGCGTCCTCGTGGAAGGCGGTCCCGGCGCCGACCACGAAGCCGAGCAGCAGGCCGTCGCTGGCCGAGAGCTGCCAGTTCCTACGCCAGACGCGATACGCGAAGAAGGCCAGTACCGGTAGCGGCTTGATCAGGTCCTCGATCACCGGCCCGAGGAAGGAGGAGGCCAGCTCGCCCCCGCCGAGCAGTGCGTCAATCGGGCGAGTGACCAGGAGGATCAGCGCCATCACCGGGAACACTCCAACAAACCAGAATGCCGCCACGGTGCGCAATGGCAATGTGCGTGAGAAGGACGTCACGAGCAGCATCCACGCCAGGACATAGAGGTGATTGACCGCGTATCCCCAGACCCGCCCGAGATCGAAGCCGCCGAAGCCGTCGCCGAGGAAGAACGGCCACTGCCACAGGAAGATGAGCAGCGTGAGCGCGGCCGCCGCGCGCCAGATGAGTCCCCATCGCCGGTTGGGATCGCTCAATGTGGTGGAAATCGCCATTTCTTGCCTTCTCCGAACCTAAGCTCAGATCTGGGGCGCGGCCCCGTCAACATGCTGTTCCCCGTACCCGCGCTGCCCCTTCTTGTAGCCAAATATCGCATCGTCTTGGACCAAGGACTCCGCCCAGTCGCCGGTCGTTGTCACCACATCAACGAACTTCTGGGACACCCGGTCGCCAAAAGTTGGATTGGCTGCACGATCACGACGTGCCTGCACAGAGGTCGGCACGCGCGGCCGCGTAGGATCGTCGCGGCCGACATTCGAGCCCCCGGTGGTTCCGTCTTCGGTGCCCGAGCCGGTCGTTCCGCTGCCGGAGCCATAGGCCGCGCCAGCACCGGCGGCACCTCCCGCAGCGCCACCACCCGCCAACCCTCCAGGATCGAGACCGTTTGAGGCACCGGCGGAGTACAAGAGGTCAATCGCGCCGTGGGCAGCTTCGCTCAACGCCTCTGCCGCAAGCGCAAGGAGCCAGATCACGTCGCGCAGCTCGACGGTCATGAGGCCCGCGCCAGCTGTTCGCGAGGCCAGGAGGTCAGGAAAGTGCCGGCGATAACCATGTCTACGCCTTCCCAGCGCTCGGGACGGTGCCAACCGAGTCCACACCCACAACGGACTCCGACCAGCTCTGTAATACGCGCGAGAACCGGAGCAGCACTCCAGGTTCGCGGGGGGGCGGCGGCGGAAACCGTTGGTTGGGCGAGGTAGCGTCCCCCACGTCATCTTCGGGACCCGGCAGCCGCGGGTTTCTCGTCGGGTCCGAGCGCGGGCCGCCTCCGCCCGTGCCGCCGCCCGCAGCCGCGCCGCCGGCGGCACCTCCGGCACCACCACCCACCACCAGCGGTCCGGGATCGAGACCGTTTGAGGCACCGGCGGAGTACAGGTCCAAGAGGCTGCTCGGCATCGAGCCAGCCACCGCCACGGCGTGCACGGCGATGTCGACGATCAGGTCGCGAAGCTCGACGGTCACGGCACTCACGCTCCGCTGCGGTGCTTGGACGCCCACAGGCCGAGGGATTGTACGTCCGGGCCACAAGGGTCAAGGGTCTCGTTCCCAATTTCGGGCTCGTATCCTCGCTGCGACTTTTGCCGAGCGAGGGCGCATGAGACGCCATCCAGCCGTCGCGCTGCCGATACTGGCCCTGGTGCTGCTGTCCGCCTGCAGCGCCGCGGAAGCCCCTTCGGCTGCCTCGAGCTCATCGGCCGAGCAGGCCGGCCCGACCGCGGCCCAATCGGCCGATCCGACAGCGGCGCCGACGCCGTCGGACGGGCTCGCGGAGTGCTCATCGGGAGAGACGCCGGATCTCGATACGGGGTGGGAGTTCCTGCAGGGCGCGGACGGCACGTTTGGACTTGCCTATCCTGCCGATTGGGAAGACCTGAGCGGCGACGGGGCCTTTACCACCTCGAGCCTCCTGGACGAGCAGACCTTCGCCGAGCTCGGCCTGGACAGTGACGCCACGATCGAGTCGGACTTCGTCCGCGCGCCCACCGGTGTCCCGAACCTGAGCGTCTTTCACTTCGGCACCGTTGAATCGTCGACGATGGTGGTGCACGAGCGAGAGGTCGCTCGCTATGGCGAGCTGGACGGCATCGAGCGCATCCTCGATACGTCGCTCGAGGCTTGCCTCGGCGGTACCCTCGCCCACGGGCTGGAGCTCGAGTTCCGATCCTCCGACGGCAACACGTACTACCAGCAGAACCTGTTCGCGGTGAGAGACGGCGAACTCTATGTCGTCCAATGGTTGGACTTCGTCGACCCCGAACCCGACCTCGATCTCCTCGCCGAGATCCTCACCACCTGGGGCTGGATCGAGCCAGGCGGGACGAGCGGGATCGCTGAAGCCAGGATGGCGTCGGAAGTCGATCAGTCGGCCGACGAGCCCGATCCGTCCACGTTCGTGACCAGCTTCCCGACCGATGCGCCAACGATCTTCGTGGTGTTCCGCACTGACGAAGGCGCCGCAGGAACGGTCAATCTGACGTGGCTGATCGAGGACGAGGTCGCCTTCGAGGAGACGCTGGACGTGACGGCCGCCACGACGTGGGCATGGGGCGGCATCACACCGCCGAGCGCCGGCTTCACGCCGGGCAGCTACGAGGTTCGGCTCGAGCTCAATGGCGACGTGGAGTCCGTCCAGTTCACAGTGGAGCCGTAGTTCCTCGTCTCAGCCCTGGAGCGCCCCTCCATGAGTACCAGGGCGGAACGAGTCCGCTTCGTGTACTATTTAGAAAACGTGTTCGATTGGCGCTCCGGTCCGCGCCGCGGTCAATGACCGCCCCGATCCCGACCAACCCCCAGCCCTGACCGGGCCCCGCTTTCCGCGGGAGGGCCTCGTCAAGGAGCTAACTCTCTTGTCTTTCTCTGCACTCGGGCTTGCGCCCGAACTGCTCCGTGCCGTCGCGGCACAGGGCTACACCGAACCAACTCCCGTCCAGCGCGAGGCGATTCCGCTCGTCCTCGCCGGCCGTGATCTGCTCGCCGGCGCCCAGACGGGCACCGGCAAGACGGCGGCCTTCGTCCTGCCCATGATCCAGCGCCTCGCCGCCTCAGCGCCGCGCGACGGTGCGCGGCCGCACATCCGCGCCCTGATCCTGACTCCCACCCGGGAGCTCGCGATCCAGGTCGAGGAGAGCGTCCGCGTCTACGGCGGCGGCCCTCGGCGATCCACCACCATCTACGGCGGCGTCGGCTTCCCGGGCCAGGTCAACGCGCTGCGTCGCGGCCCCGAGATCGTGGTCGCAACGCCCGGACGGCTGCTCGACCACACCCGGCAGCGGACCATCGACCTCTCGGGCGTGGAGATCCTCGTCCTGGACGAGGCCGATCGCATGCTCGACATGGGCTTCATTCGCGACATCCGATCGATCATCGCGCTGCTGCCTGCCCGCCGGCAGAACCTCCTGTTCAGCGCCACCTTCTCGAGGGAGATCCGGACGCTGGCGGAGGGCATGCTGGATCGGCCCGCATCGGTCCAGGTCACCCCGCCCAACACGCCGATCGACCTGGTTCGCCAGGTCGTCCACCCGGTCGACCGCTCGCGCAAGCGTGAGCTGCTCTCGCACCTCGTGCGCACCCATGCGATCGAGCAGGCGCTCGTCTTCACCCGCACCAAGCACGGCGCCAACAAGCTCGCCGAGCAGCTGTCGCAGGACGGCATCGCCACTGCCGCCATCCACGGCAACAAGTCGCAGCCGCAGCGCGTGCGCGCGCTCAACGACTTCAAGGCGGGCAAGGTAACCCTGCTCATCGCCACGGAGGTGGCGGCCCGCGGCATCGACATCGAGGAGCTGCCGCACGTCGTCAACTTCGAGCTGCCGATGGTGCCCTCGGACTACCTCCACCGCATCGGCCGCACCGGCCGCGCGGGCATCGAGGGGGACGCCATTTCGCTGGTGTGCGTCGATGAGGCGCCGATGCTGCGCGATATCGAGCGGCTGCTCGGGCGTCCCGTCCCGACCGAGATCGTCCCCGGCTTCGAGCCGGACCGATCGATCCGCGCCGAACCGATTCGCCTGCGAACCGCGGGCGGCGGTGGGCGGCGCGATCAGGGTCAGCGTCGGCATCAGCCCGCGGCGAAGGCGCGAACCGCGAACCGCTGGGATGCGCGGCCGCAGCGCCAGCAGCGTCGCCCGGTCGGCGCGGGCTCCAGCATCGGCAACCGAGGCGGCGAGTGGACTCGCCTGCCCGGGGAGCGCGGAGGCCGCTAGGCCTGGGGCCTAGTCCCCCTCGCCGCCCGGCGTCCCCGGGTCCGCGTCCGAGTCGGGAGGCACGTTCGCCTCGTCGACGTCGGTCATCTCCTTGTCGTACGTCAGCCCCTCGTCGGGCGGCGTCCCGGTCGCTGAGTCGACCTTCTTCGGGTCGCGATCCTTCTCCATCGGGCTAGCGGTTCTCGCCCGCTTCGCGGACCGCGTCGTCCCCGGCCTGGTCGCCCTCGCGATGGCCCTGCGGCCACGCGCCCGCATCGGCCGCTGCGTCGTCGGACTCGTTGTTCGTGACGGCCACGCGCTCTGCGCCGTCAGGCAGGTTCTCGCGGACCTTCCCGGTGTTCTCGTCCGGGTGCTGGCCGATCCACGCGCCGCCCTGGCGCTCGGGTGTGTCGTTCGTCATTGGGTGGGTGCCTCCTTGCTCGAACGGCTCATGCAAGGCACGCGCCGGAGCTGGGCGAGGCGAGCCCAAGCCGCGTGCCCCGGTAGCATGCGCCCGTGAGCGCTGACGCCCTCCTCCATGCCCTGCGTGAGGCCGTGGGCGACCAGCACTGCCTCACCGATCCGGATCTCCGCGCCTCGTACCAGACGGATTGGACGCGCCGGTTCCACGGCTCGGCGCTCGCGGTCGTCCGGCCCGGCTCGACCGACGAGGTGGCGGCAGTCCTCCGTCTGTGCGCCGATGAAGGAGTCGCGGTCGTGCCGCAGGGCGGCAACACGGGCCTGGTCGGCGGGTCCGTGCCGAGAGGTGGCGAGGTCGTGCTCAGCACCACACGCCTCAATAACGTGGGCGACCTGGACACGGAAGCCGGCGAGATCACGCTCGGAGCCGGCGTGACGCTGGCCGTCGCGCAGGAGCGCGTACGGCCTTCCGGGTGGGACGTGGGCGTGGATCTCGGGGCGCGGGACTCCGCGACGATCGGCGGCTTGGTCGCCGCGAACGCCGGGGGCATCAACGTGCTGCGCCACGGCTCGATGCGCCGCCAGGTCCTGGGCATCGAGGCGGTGATGGCCGACGGCACCGTCCTGCGCCGCCTGCCGGGCATGCCGAAGGACAACACCGGGTATGACCTCGTGAGCCTGCTCGCCGGGAGCGAGGGGACGCTGGCTCTCATCACGCGCGTTCGCCTGCGGCTCGTGCCGCAGCTTCGGCATCGGGCCGTGTGCGTTGCCGGATTCGCCGACGCGGCCGCGGCCGTGCATGCCGCCGCGCAGCTGCGCCGCCAGCTCGCATCGGCCATGGCGCTTGAGCTCTTCACCGATGCCGGGCTGGAGCTCGTCATGAGGCACGCCGGCGCCGCCGCGCCATTCGTTGCCCGCACGCCCGTCTACCTCCTCGTCGAGGTTGCGGACGACGTTGCAGATCCCTCGGTATCGCTGATCGAGGCCATCGAGGCCCTGGGCGTGGGCGAGTCGGCCTCCATCGCCGTCGATCCCGCCGGCCGGCATCGGCTGTGGCAGCTCCGCGAACGGCACACCGAGGCCATCAGCGCCGAGGGAGTGCCCCACAAGCTCGACGTCTCGGTGCCGCTGGCCCGCTACGCGGAGCTTGTCGAGCGCGCGCCGGTCGTGGTGGCGGCCGTGGCGCCGGACGCGCGGACGATCTCGTACGGGCACGTCGCGGACGGCAACCTCCACGTCAACGTCCTGGGTCCGGCGCCGGACGACGAAGCCGCCGATGCGGCGGTCCTGGAGCTCGTCCTCGAGCTCGGTGGCAGCGTGAGCGCGGAGCACGGCATCGGCGTCGCCAAGGTCGATTGGCTGATCCGCGACCGTGGGGAGGCGACCGTCGCGGCCATGCGCGCCATCAAGGACGCATGGGACCCGCGCGGCATCCTCAACCCCGGCGTGCTGTTCGCCCGGCGCTGAGGCTACGATTCTCCGATGACGACCGAGAGTGGCTTCCTGGAGACGAATGGCGCGCGCATCTACCACGAGGTGGAGGGCCAGGGCGAGCCGGTCGTCCTCATCCACGCCGGCATCGCGAACCTGCGGATGTGGGACGACCAGGTCCCCGCGCTCGCCGACGCGTACCGCGTCATCCGGTACGACACGCGCGGCTTCGGCCGAACCGAGACGGAGGACCTCCCGTTCTCGAACCGCGCCGACATCGCCGCGCTGCTCGACCACCTCGACGAGGAGTCCGCCCACCTCGTCGGCGTATCGCGTTCCGGCCAGATCGCGCTCGACTTTGCCCTCGAGTTCCCCCAGCGGGTGCGGTCGCTGGTGGTTGCGGCCGGCGGCATCGGTGGCTATGAGGCACCCGGAGGCGACCCGTCGGTGTGGGAGCAGCCCGAGAAGCTGTGGGAGGCGAAGGACTGGGACAAGCTCGCCGACTGGGAGACCGACTACTGGGTGAACGGACCCGGGCAGGCCTCGGATCGGGCCGATGCGAGGGTCCGCGAGACCGTCCACGATTGGATCCTTACCAACTACTTGGCCGAGAAGGCAGAGGGCCAACCACAGCCCCTCGATCCGCCCGCCGTCAGCCGGCTCCACGAGCTGCGAGTGCCACTGCTGGTGATCCTCGGGACGCTAGACGAGCCGGGCACCTCGGCCTCCATGCGGCACCTTGCGGAGCGCGTTCCGCATGCCCGGCTCGAACCATTCGAGGGCGCGGCGCACATGCTCAACATGGAGCAGCCGGATCGGTTCAACCGCCTCCTTCGCGAGTTCCTGGACGCGAACTCGCGCCAGCCGGCCTCGGAGTCTTCTCACCACGAATAGACCGATGGGTGAGCTGGAGCAGATCCTCGCGGCGGGGGCGTCGCTCGACGCCCGCTCGGAGCCCTACTCGCTGGCCACTGTCGTCCGCGTCGACGGATCGTCGTACCGTCGGCCCGGGGCCCGGCTGCTCGTGCCGCGGGACGGACCGCCCGTCGGCCTCATCAGCGGAGGATGCCTCGAGGACGAGGCGGCGCGGTTGGCTCGCGCCGCGATCGATGGCGATGCGCCCCTTCTGCTGAAGATCGACCACTCGGCCGAGGGCGACGAGCTGTGGGGACTGGGGCTGGGCTGCCGCGGGGTGGTTCACCTGTTCGCCGAGCCTCCCTCGCTCGCACGCGACACCCTGGCGACGATCCGGTCGGTGCGTGGCGGCCAGACGGGCGTCCACGTCCTCACGGGCATCGACGGCCCGCGCCGGCGCCTGTCAGACGACGAGGCGGCGACCCTTGCCGATGGCGCCCGGCCCGACCGCCCGCTGCTGCTCGAGGATGCTGTCCTCGATCCGATCCTTCCGCCGACGCACCTCGTCATCTGCGGAGCCGGACCCGACGCGGTCGCGCTCCTGAACGCGGGGCGGCGGCAGGACTGGCGCGTGACCGTGGCCGATCCACGTCGGCCGTTGCTCGCGAACGAGCGCTTCGCCGACGCCGAGCGCTGCGACGCGGAGCCGTCCGACGCGGCCGATCGGATCGGCGTGACCGGCCGTACGGCGGTCGTGATCATGAGCCACGACTACCTGCGTGACGGGGCATACCTCGCCGCATTCCTCGGCCGTGGGGCGGCGTACGTCGGCGTGATGGGGCCGCGGGAGCGGACGGATCGCCTGCTCGCGGAAAAGGCGGCGAGCAGGGACGACTCGCTGCATGCGCCGGCGGGACTTGATATAGGCGCCGACGGGCCCGAGGAGGTGGCCACGGCGATCGTGGCCGAGATCGTCGCCACGCTGCACGGCCACGCCGGAGGGCCTCTTCGCGATCGCGACGGGCCCATTCACGGAGTCAGCCGCCGATGAAGCTCATCTCGACGCGGGGCCGGTCGATCGTCTCGAGCGCACGCAGCTCGGAGTAGCGGTCGTCGCGGCCGGCCCAGATGACGCGCAGCGCATCGGTCAGGTCCGCATCGGTCGCCCCATCTCGCAGCAGCGCGCGCAGGTCGTGGCCTGCGCCCGCGAAGAGGCAGGTGAAGAGCTGCCCGTCGGCGGAGAGCCGGGCTCGCGTGCAGTCGCCGCAGAACGGCTCGCTGACGCTGCTGATCACGCCGATCTCTCCGGCGCCGTCGAGGTAGCGGTAGCGCCGGGCGACCTCCCCTCGGTATCCGGAGGGCATGGCCTCGAGCGGCCAGCGCGCCTCGATCGCCGCCACGATCTCGGCGGCGGGCACGACCTCGTCGAGCCGCCAGCCGTTCGTCGTGCCGACGTCCATGTACTCGATGAAGCGCACCGTGGTCCCGGTGCCGCGGAAGTGGCCCGCGAGCTCGGTGACCGCATGCTCGTTGATGCCGCGCCGGATGACCGAGTTGATCTTGACCGGACCGATGCCGGCGGCCTCGGCCGCCGCGATCCCGTCGAGGACGCGCTGGACCGTGAAGCCGACGTCGTTCATGCGCATGAAGGTCGAGTCGTCCAGCGCGTCGAGGCTGACGGTGAGGCGATGCAGGCCGGCATCCGCCAGGGCCCGCGCCTTCGACGCCAGCAGGGACGCGTTGGTGGTGAGGCTCAGGTCGTCGATGCCCTCGACCGCCGACAGCGCGCGGACGAGCTCGTCCAGGCCGCGCCGGACGAGCGGCTCTCCGCCGGTGAGCCGGACCTTGCGCACCCCCATCGAGACCGCGGCGCGGACGATCCGCTCGATCTCATCGAACGAGAGGATCTCCGGACGGGCCAGGAAGGCGTGATCAGCGCCGAAGGCCTCCTTCGGCATGCAGTACAGGCAGCGGAAGTTGCATCGGTCAGTCACGCTCACGCGCAGGTCGCGCATCGGTCGCCGCAGCGTATCGAGGACGGTGATTGGCGCGGGCTGCATGCGGACCATGGTGGCAGCGGGGGGTCCTCCTGCCAAATCGCTCAGCCGATGAGGCGGCTTGCGCCGATGGCGGCCCCCAGCAGCGCCGCCACCCCGCCGCCGGCGATGAGGGTGACGCGCGACGCCAGGGGCTCGCAACGAGGCAGCGGCATCCCTCCGAGCCCGAGCCCCAGGCCGAGCGCCCCGCCGATGAACAGCACGATCGCCACGCCCATCGCCGGGTCCAGGAGCGTGCCCGTCCGTCCCTCCGCGATCGTGCCCTCGTCGAGCGCGAACGAGAAGCGCTGTCGCGTCAGCTCGGTGCCATCGGGAGAGAGGATCAGAACGCTGGTGTCCCAGTCGGTGCCCGCGGGGAGCACGACCGCGTCGGCCACCCACTCCACCAGCCCGTCATCGTTCACGAAGTACATCCCGGGCATGCCACCTGGCCCGTGGTCCATGCCCGCCATTCCGGGGATGACGAGGGGCACGCGGGTGCTGGCGCCGGTATCGAGCCGATCGAGGACGAGCTCCAGGTTCGGGGATCCCGCCGCGAGCGCCTCGCTCGTCAGGACGACGACGCGGTTGACTCCAGGTCGGCCCGGGAGGATCTCCAGGCCGATGTCGGGCGTAACCTCGCCGAACGCGTCGGGGACCGGCTCGATCGCCACCCCATCTGCCTCCTCCGTCGGCGGCGTGATCGCGAGGGCGGCGGTGAGGAGGAGCACGCCCGTGACGAGCAGGGCCTCCAGGGTCAGGCGCGAGCGCATCCCTTCCAGCCATCCGCGCATCCGCCCACCGTCGAGGAAGTTCAGTCCGCCCAGCGCGAGCGCGCCGAGCGCGAACCCGGACTTCAGCAGGAGCGTGCGCCCGTACTCGGTCTCGATCGTGAGGAGGGCCCCCATCTGCACCCACGCGGCGTAGACGCCGGTCATCGCCACGAGGCCGATGGACACGATTGCGAGTGCCGAGAAGCGAGGCACGAACGTCCGCATCACCGGCCGCGCGTCGGTTCCCGTGAGAAGGCTCGGCCGCACCAGGAGCCCGAGAAGGCCGACGATGCCGCCGATCCAGACCGCGGCCGCGACCACGTGCACGAACTGTCCGAGGATCGCCACTGGCCCCGGCAGTGCTGCCGCGTGGCCCGCGCCAACGAGGAGCGCGATGCCGGCCAGCCCGGCGGCCGCGGCGACGATGCCCGAGACGCGTGGCGGCACCACGAGCAGGGCCACGGCACCGGCGGCGGCCGCGACCGCTCGCGCGAGCTGGAGGGCTCCGTTGCGGCTCCCGACCAGGTAGTCGAGCACGGATCCGGCCTCCAGCGCTCCACCAACCGCCACGCCCACCGTCGCGAGGGCCGAGAGGCCGAGGCCCGCCGCCAGCAGGCGCACGAGCGTGCGCGGCATCGGACCGCTTCGGACGACCGCCCCGTGGAAGACGGCGATGCCGAGAGCGACCAGGAGGCCGATGTACGTCAGCCAGCGTCCAATGACGCGGGGAAGATCGGTTTCGGTGTGGATCATCCCGCCCCCGATGGGGCCGGGCAACGTCCCGATGAACGGTCCAACCGCGAAGGCGAAGAACCCCTCGGCGGTGTGCCCGTCCGCCGCCGACAACGTGCGCCAGGTGAGCTGGTAGACCCCGTCCCCGAGCTCGACATCGGTCGCGACCAGCGCGTACGGGTCGTCCGGGTCGATCTCCCCGGCCCGACTCAGGACGACCGTTCCGTCACTCAACACGAGGTCGAGCGACGTGAATTGCTCCTCGAGCGGCTCGCTGAAGACGAGCCGCAGCTCGGATGGAGACTCGGGGACGATCGTGCCAGCGCCCGGAGAGCTCGCCACGAGCTGGCCGTGGGCAGCCACCTCGGTCTTGGTCCACGGAACCGCCGGGCTGGCAAGGAGGGCGAGGAGTGCGGTGGCGGCGGCGAGGCGCCACCGCCGCAGGGGCTGACTCACGCGCGCCGCCGCGCGAGCGTGAGACCCAGCCCGCTCTTCTGGCCGCTGCACGCCGGCCTGAACGCGCCGGGACGGCGGCGGGATCCTCATGTCACCCATACGTTGGATGTCGCCCGCTCAGATGACAATCGACTCAGGCCGACTCCCCGTGACCGTGGGGATGCTCGACGAGTCGCATCGGCAGGTTGGGGAGTGAGCGCGGGTCCGGGTTGGGCTCGTACTCGTCCGTGTCCGAGTTGACGGCATACGTCCACTGCGGGCCCTCGGTGGCGATCGCGTGGAGCGCATCGGCCATGGCATCGATATCGGCCCGTGTCGTGCCCAGCCCGAGGCTCATGCGTGCGGCGCCTGGAAGTCGCTCGTGGCTCCCGGCACGGGTCGCGTCGATGAGCCGATCGGCCTCCGCGTCGTCCACGCGCAGGAGCCGCATCATCAGCGGGTGGGCGCAGAAGCACCCGTGTCGGATGCCGATGCCGTGCTCGGCCGACAGCACGGCGGCGAGGAGGTCGTACGGCGTCTCGCCCAGGTTGAAGGTGAGAAGGGCGGTGCGTGGATGGTCAGCGGCCCACACCCGGTACGGCTGGAATCCCGAGACCGATGCGAGCCGCTCACGGGCGTAGCTCATCAGCTCGGCCTCCTCCGACGCGATGTTGTCCATGCCGGCCTCCGCCAGCGCGTCGCAGGCCACGCCGAGCGCGACGGCTCCGATCACGTTCGGGGAGCCCGCCTCCTGCCGGTCCGGAAGGTCCGCCCACAGCGTCTCCTCGACCGTCACCAGCTTCACCGCGCCGCCGCCGCGCAGGAACGGATCGCCGGCGACCAGCCAGTCGCGCTCCCCGATGAGCGCGCCCGCCCCGTATGGGGCGTAGAGCTTGTGCCCAGAGAGGGCGAGGTAGTCGATCCCGTCCCGCGCCATATCGATCGGCGCGTGCGGGGCGAGCTGCGCGGCATCCACCAGCAGGCGCGCGCCGTTCTCGTGCGCGATGCGCGCGATCTCGGCCAGCGGCCAGCGCTCACCGGTCACGTTCGACGCGCCGGTGGCCGCGACGAGATGCGGATCGTCGCAGTGCGGGAGGTCGCGGAGGGTCATCTCCAGCTGCTCAAGCATCTCGGCCGGTGACTCCGGGACAGGTAGGTAGCGCACGCCGCACCGTTTCCACGGCAGCAGGTTGGCGTGGTGCTCGCCGGCGAAGGCGACGACGTGCGTTCCCTCCGGCACCGTCCCGGCCAGCAGGTTGATTGAGTCGGTCGTGTTGCGGGTGATGATCACGGCATCGTCCGGGCGGGCGTTCACGAAGCGGTGGATCGACTCCCGTGCCCCTTCGTAGGCCGCCGTGGCGGCGCGCGACTTGAACCCCGCGCCGCGATGGACGCTCGAGTACCACTCGAGCAGCTCGCTCACCGCATCGGCCACGCGCACAAGCGCGGGAGCGGAGGCCGCGTAGTCGAGGTTGACGTAGCGACGCGTGCCGCCTGTGACGAGTGGCACCTCGGTATCGGCGCCGACCAGGCGCAGGTCGTCGCTGCCGTGCACCGATGCCGTGGACGGGCCCGTCATCGGCGCCATCCTACTCCGGCCCCTAGGGCAGGAAGACCAGCTTGGCCGCCGCCACCACCAGCACGACGGCGAGCACACGACGCAGGCTGAGGATGCTGAATCGCTGCGCGCCGAGCCACGAGCCGATGAGCCCGCCGACCGCCACGACGCCGATCCAGATCGGGATCGCGGGCGGAAGGCTCACGCCGCTGGTCGCGAGGCCGATGAGTCCACTCACCGAGTTCGCGAGGATGAAGGCGCCCGACAGGCCCGCCGCGTCCCGGGTGCGCGTCCAGCCGGCCAGGACGAGCAGCGGCGTCAGGAAGATGCCACCGCCGGTCCCGGTCAGGCCCGCCAGCAGCCCGATGCCTGCCCCGCTCGCCACGCCGAGCAGCAGGGGCACGCCGCCCGTCTCCTCGTCCGGTCGCTCCGTCGCGTCCGACGTCGCGAGGCGCCATGCTCCGAGGAGGAGCACCAGCGCGACCAGCGGCCGGTAGATCTCGCCGGGCAGGTCGATCGTCCCGCCGATGAACGCCGTCGGGATCGAGCCGACGACGAGCGGGACGAGGTGTCGCCACGGGAGGTGGCCTGCGCGCGAGAAGCGGACGATGACGATGGTCGCGACGAAGACGTTGAGCGCAAGGGCGGTCGGCCGCATCGTCTCCGGCGCGATTCCGACGATGGCCATCGCGGCCAGGTACGCAGACGCGCCCGCGTGCCCGACGCTCGCGTAGAGGAGCGCCGCCGCGAAGAAGAGCGCGGCGAGGAGCGCGACGGTCTCGGGCGTCACCGCGGAAGCGTCAGCCGGCGACGGCGGATGGGTCCTCGCGCCGCAGGAGGATCCCGAGATAGGCGCGCCAGGGCCCGACCTCCGCGTCGTGCGACCCGGCCATCCCCGCGAAGATCTGCGACACGTGGTCGAGATCGTGGACGGCCCACGTGGCGAGCAGCTCGCGCAGCGTCACCTCGCCGAGGGAGGGATGCAGCCCGCGACGGTCGAGATCGGCATCGACGACGAGCTCGCCGAGGCGCGCCAGGTTCTCTCCGCGCAGCGTGGCGAAGCGCGCCACGAGCTCGTTCAGCGGCACGCCGGCGTCGCGGTCCAGCATGGCGGTGCGGTCGAAGCGGTCGAACGGGACGCTCGGCCCGTCGTTAAGGATGCGCTCGGTTCGCGCGATCCAGTCGGTGAGCTCGCCCGTGATGAGGTGCCCGACCACGTCGTGCGGCCGCCACCCGTTCGGCACATCGGGGGTATCGGTCCACGAGTCCGGGACGCCGTGGAGCAGGGCTCGCAGCACGTCCGGCGTGCGCCGCAGCAGCACGGTCGTCTCGCCCACGAAGTCGCTCATGCGTTGAGCGCCCGGTCTGCGTCGACGAAGGAGGTGCTCAGCACCCGCGCCACCGTGGGGAAGGCGTGGATCGTATCGGCCAGGGTCGCGAGCGGTATGCGCGCCCGGATCGCGAGCACGCACTCGTGGATTGCCTCCGAGACGTATGGTCCCGCGAGGAACGCGCCCACGAGGACTCGCTCGCGCCGGTCCACGACGATCGTCGCGTGGCCGGACGCCTCCTCGATGTAGCCCTTGGAGGACGTGCCGATGTCGGTGGTGAACTCCACGGCGTCGATCCCGCGCTCCTTCGCCTGCTCGACCAGCAGCCCCACCGAGGCGGTCTCCGGATCCGTGTACGTCGCGCGCGGGATGGCGTCGAGGAACGGCCGGTACCTCGCATCGCCGAGGGCGATGCGTGCCGCGGCTTCCCCGGTGTAGTGGCCGAGGTGCGTGTGCATCTCCGGGCCCGCGACGTCGCCGGCGACGTAGACGTCCTCCGCGATCCGCAGC